>NZ_MAIS01000271.1:0-860 GCF_001680695.1 Paenibacillus sp. KS1
GCATTTGTCGGCTCGAAGGTGCTTATGCTTCCAGTTGGCGGAGAGAAGAATCCGGCAGCAATCGTTGAGGCGATCGAACAGTATGATATTACGACAATGCACTTTGTACCATCTATGCTGCATGCCTTCCTCGAGCATATCGAGCAGCTGCCTGAAACCGAGCGTGAGCGTCTGTCTCCACTGAAGCAGGTGTTCACCAGCGGAGAGGCGCTGTTGGCATCGCAGGTCGAGCGATTCCATCAGTATGTTGCACCTGCCAGCGGAGCACGACTCATCAATCTGTACGGTCCAACAGAGGCGACGGTGGATGTCACGTACTTCGACTGCGAACCAGGCCAAACTTATGTGAGTGTGCCAATTGGCAAGCCGATTGACAACACACGCATTTATATTGTGAACGGGCACAATCAAGTACAGCCGATCGGCGTAGCGGGCGAACTGTGCATCGCGGGCGTCGGATTGGCGCGCGGATACTGGAATCGCCCAGAACTGACAGAAGAGAAATTCGTATTGGTGCCTTCCGTGGGTGAACGGATGTACCGAACGGGTGATCTCGCACGGTGGCTGCCAGACAGCAACATCGAATATTTAGGACGGATTGATCATCAGGTGAAAATCCGCGGCTATCGAATCGAGCTTGGCGAGCTGGAGACTGCGCTGCTGAATATTGACGCGGTTCGGGAGACAGTCGTCGTTGCGAGGGAAGAAGAGAGCGGACAGAAGTCACTTTGCGCCTACTATGTAGCAGACGGAGAAGCAACAGTAAGTGACCTGCGAGCCGCACTTGCCGCCGAACTGCCGAGCTACATGATTCCATCATACTTCGTAAGGCTGGAGCAGATGCCGCTGGCGCCGAACGG
>NZ_MAIS01000070.1:0-33821 GCF_001680695.1 Paenibacillus sp. KS1
TCTGTCCTTCTTCCATGTTTGATACCCGAAATTGAGTAGTCATCTCAAAAATCATTGTTAGCTCCCTCCCAAATACCATTAAAATAACTTTTTTACCATATGTACTTCATACTCATTTCTATCAAATTCTTTATACTCATTTTTCTTATAAAAAGAAATTGCATCGTGCCAGGAATTTGTCGTTTCTAACACAATTCTCTTGAATCCTTTAGCTTGTGCTCTTCTTTCAATCTCTTTTAACATTTTTTGAGCTATTCCATTTCTTCGATATTCTTTTTGTACTGACATTCTAACAATTCTTCCTGTATCAACCTCTTCACGAATTAATGCACCAGTGCTAATAACTTTTGCATTTATTCTGCCAACCAAAAAGTGATTTCCTCTACAAATATAATTAAGGACGATTTCATTGAGATCTTGATTTAATGAATCATCCAATGTTCCAAATCTCTCCTTTAGTCCAGCTAAAACAATATGTTTAGCATGTTCTTGAGTGTCTTTACTTACTTCTTCGATTACAAGAGTTTGATATTCTTCTTTCAATTGAAATCTCCATCCTTGAATTGCTTGAATTGAAATAAATTGAATTTCAGATAACGTTGTAGTATCTACGAACCCGAGAGGCTTAAGAGAGCTCATGCGACCGAGCAGTAGTTGGTGCAGGGTTGTCCTGAGTCTGCTTCTCCGAAAAATGCCTCGGGCAGACCTGTAATGTGAAGTCATTTCCATCTTCGATCAGACCCAAAAAACATCATTTCTATCTATCTCTATTAATTGTTTCTCAAAGTCTTTATTTGGTTTAATATCATCAATAAAATGCCATTTTTTCTTACTGTCTTGCCAATAGACCTTCCAATAAGATTCTTGTAGCCTTAATTGAGCAATTGGATATTCAAAACGTCTTCCCATGTATCCCGGTCTTTCTTGGCTTAGTGTTACTGTATCTCCCCTAAACTTATAATGAATTTCAAATTCATTCTTTAAATGTTCGGGGATTTTCTTTTCGATATAGTTTTCAAGTATTTTTTCAATTCTCTTTTTAGTAAAAGCATCCAGCATTTTGATCACTCCGTTATTTAATTATCAAGCTATTGTTTTCTCTTAGGGTTCTTGTTTCTATGAACTCGAGTGTCTTAAAAGAACTCATCGACTGGATCCAACGGCTCGGATGATAATCCCTTCTTAGTCATTCATGATGAAAACCCAACCTTGGCGTACATATGTCGCATCCTTTTTAGATAACGTTATAGTATTCACCATGTTCCTTCACCTTAAGCCGCAATGCGGTTAGGTAGTGGAGAGATAGCTGTCCACTGATTACGCTTCCTTGTTATTGCCAATTACATCACCGAATCCGCATCTAACTCCGGGTGAACCAAGGGTCGCATGGCCCAAAGTGTGAATATTGTGTTAGACGAACCCACTCTGACTCCGCTTTCAATTTCATTTGCTATTCATTTAATTGAATTGCTCCCCACATGTTCCCATTGAGATCTACGAATTTAAGAACCCATCCGAATCCTTCATCTTTATAAAAAGTAATTTCAGCTCCAATTTCTTTCAGATAATCATGGAACTGATGAATTTGCTTGGTGTTGTAGAGCAATACAGGCATCTCTTGTCCATTAAATATGAAGTTAGCACTTGTTATTTCATTGGTTTCCCACAACATTAACATTGGCCCTTCTTCCAATGTTAAAAAGGCATGATGATGCTCTTTAGATTTCCCTGTTAACTTGAATCCAAGGTGCGATACATACCACTCAATTGATTCATCCAAGTCTTTGACTGGAATTTGCATGTGTTCTAACTTTGTCAGAAAAGCATCGCTCATCCTCTTCACTCCTAAAATGTGGTTTTATCTAACGTTTTGTATTCACGAAACGCCCCAGCCCTAGAAAGCTTATATCTTAGGGTGGGGCGTTTATTGTCTGATCGACTTCCATGATTATACATCTGATAACCGAAGGGCGAGAGCCCTGCAACGTGAATACAGTGCTATATGATGTGTGTGATATTCTTTCAATAAACAACTTGACTTTTTTTAGTAGAGATATATTACAACTGATAGAAAAATGGGAATAATGATTGCTTTTACTCTACTCATTATAATTCATATTCCTGTATATCCTTTTTAAGTATCCTGAACGCTTTGTTACTTGGAACAATTAGATAGCTTTAAATATTCATGCTTCAAAATACTCATCATTATACGATCTACATATTGACCATTTTTATAGACTTCGTCTCTTAATATGCCATCCTTCTTGAAACCAGCCTTTTCATAACTCCGAATAGCACCAGGATTATCAGCATCT
Organism: Paenibacillus sp. KS1; assembly: GCF_001680695.1. Lineage (NCBI taxonomy): Bacteria > Bacillati > Bacillota > Bacilli > Caryophanales > Paenibacillaceae > Paenibacillus > Paenibacillus sp. KS1. Next base: position 2,319 of record NZ_MAIS01000070.1, read on the forward strand.
ACCGTCAAATACATCTTATGAAGGTTTAAACGCTCGAACGCAAAACCCAGGACAACACCTGTCACTTCTGTAGCGTAACCTTGCCCCCATACCGTTTTGTCCCCAATCCAAATACCAAATTCAGCATGCTTGGACCAAGGATGGATGTTAAACAATTGGGTACTGCCAATCGCGATGCAGTCTTCTTTTATTATGGTAAAATAGACAGCTGATAGATCTGTTTGTGCGAACCTCCGTGTACGTTCTCTGACCACTTCAGGTGTTAGGGGCATACCACTCCCTGATGGTAACGTTCGGTTAACTACAGGATCAGACAGCCATGCATATCGTTGTTCCCAATCCTCTTCAACAACAGGCCTTAATGTTACTCGTTGTCCGTATAGCATATTTCCCCTCCGTGTACCTGGATTGGTACATATTTTAGCCCACAATTATCCGAAGTAAAGCCACGCCCACCTAAGATTCAACTGTAGTTATATTTCACCTTTTTTCACATCTGCGTACAAGCGTTCCTATACTGGAAATAAAAAAACAAATCCGACTCTATCATTCCCTCGAATATCGATTTTCGATCTCTTGTTTAAATACTTCTATTGGCTTGGAGTAATTAATCGGTTTATAAAAACTATCATTATTCCATTTATTTAGCTCAATATAATTTGCAAAATCGAAACTTATATTCTGCATTATTAACACTACGTCATTCATTGTGCTTATTACACTTCTGTTATTTGTGGTTGTAAATATAATATCCGCACAATCATTCATATATTGATTTATTCTTGCCTCATCAAGGTTTTCACTAATTAAATAGTCGGTTAATTCTTTCAAAAAGATATTTTTTAGGTTTTTATATTGAGTACTCCTTACTCCTACTATCGTCAAACTAAGTCTTGATAAATCATTCATAAAGATAAGGTGCTTTCTCCTATTTACTACAACTACATTCGCATGCCAGCTAAAAAAAGAATCAGAACTGTCTATTTTTGTTATTGTTCTTTCAATTTTCAAGTCTTGTAATAATTTTTTAGTCCCTCTTGATCACAAGCACAAAAATCACCTCTATTTTTGATTGATTTCAATGCCTATTTAACATATGGGTACCCAATCTCTTCAAGATCATCTACAATATCTGCTATCTCTAGATCTTTATTAAGTTGCTTAAGCACACTATTATCTATTGGTTCTAATTCAAACATCCTTCTAACTAGAGCTAATTCTAAATCAATTTCATAATACTGAGATGCCCAAGAATGATAATATTCGGCCCCACCTAACAAGATCTGTAATAAGCCACAATATTCTTCACTATAATCCTTACTACCCAACCACTGTTCTTTCTCATATTGAGTCCAAATAATAAATGTTGTTTCTTCAAATACAAACGCTGGCTCATTTAAGAAATCACGAAATGTGTCAGGAACCCCGTTAAATATTTTTTCTATATTATTTTCATTATTAATCTCATATTCTTTATCGAATCCTTTAATAATCAAACCGTTTTTATTGAACAATGCAAAGTAATGATCACCTCCTCCATCTCTCATTGACCCCATCTGTTCGTTAGTATCCCACTTCGAGTTGAAGGAATAATATCTATACTCCCACTCCGGCATTAGAATTGCGTCTAGCATTGCAGCTGCTTTGAAGATACTCCTGCACTGTTCTATTCGAGGAAGTCCTTCTATACAATAGTACTTCTGATCTTTCACATTAATCATCTGCCTTATGTTTACGATTTTTCATAACGTTCCATTTATAAGTCATTTCCATATATCTATCTTGCAGTTCTATACCCCCTCTTCTCTTATTGAGCTTTTGGTCTCTTTATCAATCAAATCTATTTCGAAACTTATGTTACTATAGCCATCAATTACTTCTAGTATCGAATTATTAACAAAATAAAATATACTTTACAAAATAATAGGTTTGTACCTCATTGCTTTATCGACTATCTCTTCTGGGCTATATTCGATATCACTCCAAAATATTAAATCTGAGACCTGTGGATCTGGCACATTACTTTCAAGTAAATTCATCATCTCATCTATTTCGTGCTCTGATCCTTCACATTCCATAATTTTCCTTACGAGATTAATCAATTCATCTCTACTTAATTTTTTGGTCATTCTTTACCTCTCAAATAAAAAGTTCTCTATTATGTTATCTGCAGTCTGTGTCATCCCCGAAATGCTCCAGAAACTTCATTTCATTCTCTTTATTAAATTCATTTTTTTTATTTCTTCTTTTTCCACTGGTTTTATGTTTTGAAAATAGTCCGTTCTTATTAAATTATTTATAGTGTTCAGTATTTCTTTTTCATTAACTGTCTGAACCAATATTATGTTTGGTTCGATCTGATAGTATCCATACTGTTTAATTTCTTCTTCAAAATCTTGAATCAATCGTATTTGATCATACACGTTTATATGAAATACATCATCTTGAAGCTCTATATATACATCACTTCTGTATCCTTTACTTTCAGCTTCCCAGATACTGCGTTCACTATCATCTAGATAATACAAATTATATGCTTCCATGAGTTTGTCCCTTTTGTTTTATTTGTCCTTTTACTTATTAACACAGATTTCACCAAGCGTCCTTATTCACGAACCCGAGGGGCTTAAGGGTGCGCATGTTTTTAAGTATAGTAAGGTTATAATTTCGCTATGACCTCGTCGATGTTATCCCATTCATAAATTAATTCATTCAGAACTTTTCCCCCAATTATTATCTGAGTTGAATCACATAATTTAGCACCATAATGTTCATAAAAATAGCGGGTCTTGTTATCTTCTAGAACATTAACAAAAATGTTTTGATATCCTAAAAATTTGAAATGTAGAAACAGTTGTCTGAGTAATTCTTTCCCTAAACCTCTTCCGTGATATTCCTTAAGTATGTATATAGATGTTAAGTTACCTGAATTAGGAACTGTATTTGTTTCTCTCTTACCACAAGCTGCAAATCCAATAATTTCTCCTTCTGGGTTCTCTACTAGAACTACAAAATCATCTTCTTTTTCAATGTTTTTGATCCATAAATCAGTTCTTTTTTTATATGATAATTTTGACAAGAAATCATCTGGGATAACACCTTTGTAAGTTGTTCTCCAACTATCCACATGAACTTTTGCAATTCCTTCTGCATCGTTTATCGTTGCTTTTCTTATTCGCATAATATAATCACCTCTTAGGATTAATTAATGCAGATATTACAAACACTTATCCATAACTATATATAATGAGTAGTAACATCTCTTCTGTTGAAATTTATTCACGATGATTTCTTATAACCTTTTGGCATCTATGCCTTCCTGATATACGTAATAATCTTTTTTACAAAATCAGATCTCAAAATATTGATATCTTATCTTAAGACCTTCTTCCATCTCTTCTTTTTCTTGAAATTCGACATTCATATATTCATAAATTTTTCTCCAAAATTGAATTGCGGGAATATTATTAGATAGTTGGCCTATTGCATACCTTCCAGGACATTGTTGAAATAAATCTTGAACAGCCTGTTTCCCTAAGCCTTTCCTACGATATTTCTTTAAAATGAAAAACGAATTAATCAAATAATCATATCGTTCTGGATTCGTATATGGAGAGCTTTGAAGTAAAATGAAACCGATAATATCATCCTCATGCTTAATAAAAAATGGAAATAAACCTTCCTTCTCAAAAAACCATTCAAAAGCATCAAATTCAAATAAACCACTCTCTTGATTAAATTCCTGTTCTTCGATAAAATTCCGATAAGTCATGAAGAAACAATGTCATCAGGTGTTTTAAAATAATTTTCTGATACAACTCAACTTTGACTACTGACATCTCAGATTCACCTCAATAATAGGACTTCAAGAATTTCCTTCTTCTAAGTATAACTTCGAAACCTCTTATTGGAAATATAATCCTCACAAAACAAAAGGGCACATCCACCTACTTATAATGGATGTACCCCCAATATACATAACTTCCTCGATCAAATCCGGTCATCTAGATGACGGTACTGCAACCGATGCGTCCCTGAACCGAGCGTCGTTTCATATTCTTCAACAGGCTCCCAGATCTGGTTGTCTATTCGCAGTGTCGCAGTCGTATTGGCTGGAATGCTCACTGTCAGTTCGACCATACCATCCTCCAGCTTCCACTCGATTGCAATCTCACCGTATGCTGTTTCCCGCTTCACTCGCAGCCAATCTAGCCCATAACCGAAGTTCGGCTGCAAATAGAAATGCTTATAAGCAGGCTGCTCCTCATCGATTTCCAAGCCGACGACATAGCGGTACACCCACTCGATAATAGAGCCGTAGGCGTAATGGTTGTAGGAGTTCATACTGTCATTCCATAGCGATCCATCCTCCTTAATGCCGTCCCAATGCTCCCATATGGTGGTTGCGCCTTTCTTGATCGGATAGAACCATGACGGATAATCCTCTTGAAATAAGAGCTTGCACGCAAGCTCGTGATGTCCCCATTGACTCAAGACGAGGTTCAAGTACGGTGTCCCTAGAAATCCGGTCGTCAAATGATCCTTCTCTTGCTTCAACAATTCTACCAAGCGCTTCACAGCGCGTTCCTTCACACGCTCACCAGCTAGATTGAACATCAATACCAGCACATTTGCGGTCTGCGTATCAGACGCCAGTCTGCCGTTCGGCGTGATGAACTCATCCTGCAGTGCTTGAAGAATATGCCCGTGCAAGCTGCTATAGTACTGCGCATCCTCCGCTTCGCCCAGTATGACTGCAATCCGCTGCAGCAAGGAGGTCGAATATGCATAATAAGCAGTCGCGATAAAGCTCTTATCCGTGCTGCCGTCATAGGTATCGGGCTTCGCATCCAGCGCGAGCCAATCTCCTAAGTGATAGCCGGTATCCCATACATACTCGTTGTCTCCTTGCTCGCGTATGTAGTCGATATACCTTTTCATACTATGATAGTTCTGCTTCAGTATGGACTTGTCCCCATAGTGCAAATAGTGCACCCATGGAATAATTACTACGGCATCCCCCCAGCCAGCCGAAGTATCCCAATCGAAATCCTCCCACTTGCTGAAAATATCCGGTATCGTAACCGGAACGGCGCCATTCTCATGCTGCTCCAGACGAACATCCTTAAACCACTTCGCGAAGAATAAATTGACATCCATTAGATGTGCCCCTGTACCGATGAAGACTTGAGCATCCCCCGTCCAGCCAAGCCGATCATCCCGCTGCGGGCAGTCTGTTGGCACATCGAAGAAGTTCCCCCGCTGCGACCATTCCACATTATGATGGAGCTGATTCAGCAGCGGATTCGATGTCTCGAACGCAGTGGCCACAGGCATATCCGAATGAAGCACCACTCCCTCGAAATCCTCAAGCTTCGGAGGCTGGAACAAGCCGCTGACCTTCACATAACGAAAGCCTTGATACGTAAAATGCGGCTCAAAGGTTTCCTCCTCTACCCCCTTGGCGATATAGACGATCTGCTGTTTCGCCTTGCGCAGATTACCTGTGTAGAATACTCCGTTGCTGTCCAATATCTCAGCATGCTGTAGTACAATGTGAGCGCCAGCATAAGCATGGCGAACTGTAAAACGAACCCAGCCCACCATATTCTGACCCATATCAATTAACCATTCATGGTTCGGCAGCTTCGTGATTGTAACAGGCTTCAGCCGTTTCGTGACGCGAATCGGCTCATTCACTTGGGCCGTTAATATGTATTTGGCATGGTCAATTACTTCTACACACGCAGAGGATCGATGAACCTGCTGTTCTAGTCGCGCATCATATACTTCCCCATCATAGATTTCCGACATCAATATCGGTGATTCCGCAACTGTCCAGCTCTCATCCGTTACAATGATTTCTTCAGTTCCATCCTCGTACCAAATATGAAGCTGTGCGATCAATGCCCGCCGTTCCCCATAATTGTTGCGGCCGCTGCGCACCGTGAGTCGCCCTTTGTACCAACCATTGCCGATCAGTACGTGCAATCTATTATTGTGCCCCAACTGCTGTGTCACATCATAGGTCTGATATTGCAAATGACGATCGTAGCTTGTCCAGCCTGGCGTGAAGTAGCTGTCTCCGATACGCTCCCCATTTAATGAAGCTTCATATACTCCTAGACTACTTATATAGAGACGTGCCTGCCGTATCGGCTTATGAACAGCAATATCTTTCTCAAATGACATTACCTGCGTCTGTTCCTGTGGAGACGCAATCCAGTCGGCAACCCAGCCTTCTTCAGCTTCCAATCCTGTCTCCCAATAAGCCAAATCAGACCAAGCTGATGATTCACCATATTGATCCCACACGCTTACCCGGTAATAGTAACGTGTCTCTGGCTCTAGCTGCAGTTCTTCTAATGGAATACACAGACACTGTTCAGACTCTACCCTCCCTGTATCCAGCAACATAAATTCGAAACTATCATCCAACGCGACCTGAATATGATAAGCAGCCTGCAGCACGTTTCTACGATCTGAATCTAACTGCCAGCTTATCGACACCATTCCTAATTCAATGCCAATGGGATTCTCTTTGTTCTCACACCGTACCTTCTTCACTATGAGCATAGTCGTCACCTGATTTCATGGAGTAATAGAAACATAGTACTGCTGCATATTTCCATAAATTATACCTTCAAGTCAATATATTTGGAATAACTATTAAAAGAAATCTATTATTATTGAAGAAATATGCTAGCAACCACCGTCCATCCTTTTCCCATTCCCTAACCTCCAACATGCAGCAAAAAAAGACGCGCCAATGCCCCAAGCACAGCTGCGCGTCTTCTCCAACATTTATTTGTATAAGCCATGATCCAGTCGAAGTCCATATCTCACTTCTATTTCCCATACTCGATCTCCAACTTATGCTCGCCGATCAATGCAGCTCATCCGCATAATGATCATCAACTTCACCTGCTTCCGCTGCAGTTAGAACATGCAGTGCATCAGCTGTACGCAAGTCTTCTTCCTCCATGTACCAGGGTGGTTCCACCGCATTTGCAGAGTTCGCCTCGCTTGCGGCTCCATCCCATTCAGATTGAGTACTCTCAGCCTCCTGCTTCGGCATTGATTTCACAGTCCGCTTCGCAAGAAGCTCCTCCTTCACTTCCGATGCCAGCTCTTGATTCCGCACCCACCGTGCAATAATTCCGTTCATCTCACGTGCTTGCTTCGTCGGAATTTGGTGCTTGGCCCCCTTCAGCCAATACAAATGATAATGCGGCAAATATCGCTGGAGCTTGACCGCATAACGATGGAAACCTTTGTCCTTCTCGCCATAAATCAGCAGCATAGGCGCCTGAATGCTCTTCAACTGCTCTGTGCAGCGATGCTTCAATGACGCTTGATAATACTGCTTCCAATTCGATACATCCCCACGCATCGCCGTACGTTTCAAGTTCCGGTATGTCGTCCGGCTGTCCGCATTTCCGAACGAAATAGCCCACGCAAGCAATGACTTGGCCCTCATCGCCGTCAGTGCGATCGCAAGCGCAATTCTTCCTCTTAGCCAATAATCGCTTGCTTCCGCCATCGTACTCACAAGAATGCCGCCCTTGAATCGATGCGGATGTGATAATAGCGCCTGAAGCGCTACGGCTCCGCCTGTCGAGTATCCACAAATATAGGCCTGCTTAATGCCAAGCTCGTCAAGCAGCTTCACCATATCTTGGACAATGAGCGGATACGTAATGGTTTCCTTGGAAGCATCACTCTCCCCATGGCCGCGAATATCGAAGGTGATGACTTGATGAGTAGACGATAATTGCGCCGCTTGATATCGAAAGTTGGCCGAGGTCAACAGTGGCGGATGAATAAACAATATGGGTGTACCTGTGCCATACGTATGGTAGTGCAGATGAATTCCATTAATAAGCCTCTTGGGCATCAGTCTCACCTCGTAACGAATATAGAGGTAAAGATACCCTTTCTTTGCTCGATCTATGCACATTTGCACGTATACCCGCTGTTCAAGAGCACGCACAAAGCGAGCCAACATGCACAAACGCACAATTAGTCTCCCACCCATATTTGTGCATTTTTCTCACGAGACAGTACAGGTGTACAGACTCAATTCCAAGTTCCCCAATATAATGTACCATCTTAACAGAAGGAGTTGTTATTCATGACATGTCCTCGTCCGTTCTGCCCGCCAGCAGAACCAATCGTATGTCCGCCAAGACCAGTAATTCGTGATTTCTTCCATCCTCAAATACTGCCTATCATTCATCCGATCGAAGTGATCAACCGTCATCATTGCTGCCCGATTCCTAAGCATGTATTCACGGTTGTCGAAAGAGAGGAAGTTGTAGGCCCTGTAGAAATCAGAAGCGTGAAAAATGGCAAGCGTACTGTTGGCACTCGCGGCGTTCGTCCAAAAACAAAGCGCAAATAACATTACAATCGTAATCACCTAACTACCTAACTACGCATCTTCCTATTTGACAGGTTTATTGTCAAAAGAGCCGGTACACGGCTCTTTTTTCTTTGATTCCTTTCTGACATGCATAATGACATTGCCCATCGGTACATGCTTTTATCGACGAAGTACTTAGATTGGATTCGGCTGGGATGCTTCAAGCGTCTTGATAAATGACCTAATCTGGCCGAAATGCATGGCTTCATGACTTAACAAGAAGAAGAACATTTGGCTAGCCTTCGTAAATTGAAGAAAAGGATTGACCAAGTCGAGATCCCAGTTTCCCACAATTCGCTCACAGATCATATGACGCTGTGCCTCCAAATGGGTGATGATCTCCGCCAGAGCAGGAGCATCCCCATTCCATTGCGTAGGACTTGTTCCATTGGCAAAATAGCCCACATAATGTTCAGGCAAGTGCTTTTCCTTAAAGACATTCTGGAAAATTCCTTGATCCCATGCCACAGCAAGGTGACCCGCATGCCAACGGATAGAGTTATTGCACCCTGCTGGGATCGTATCGACAATTTCCACGTCTACCTTATTCAAAACTTCGATTACCCATCCTCTCCAAGTTTGGAAACCATTTAGCACCTCATGCTCCAAATGAACTGCTTCCATAATACTTCACTCCAATCTGAATAAAAGAGTCAACCCTTCTCCTTACATATATCGCTCTTGCCATCAGTTCAATGCCCAAAATTATGAATTTACAATGAAATCCTTCCTAAGCTTTCCTAAAATCGATCGCGTGTTACTCCCTTGTGTCTCACATCAATATATCCAAGCTGTCCTGTGTGAAATTCATTCGCGCGGCACAAAAGCATGGGAGTACAGCGTTATTGAATCCTGCTGATGAAAAAAGAAAGAAGACAGCTGTCATCAGCCGTCTTCCCCCTTGGTACGATCATCGGTTATTTATTCTGCTACTCATGTGAACCTTGTGGTTGACCGACCGCCGTAATGCAGCGGAGCACAGCCGCTGGGAACTCGCGCGGTTCGAAAAGATTCAATATGCTGCACAGCATCTGCCGCTACGCATCTGAATCTTTCTCGACGTGGCCGACAAGGCGATCCAATCTTGCAATTTGGAAGCCGTATTCATACATGGCCGCGGCAACAATGGACAACCTTAGCATCTCACTGCCATCTTGGGAACATAGCTTCATCGTGATCTGCATGAACCGCTCATTATCTTCCTCCATCTTATCCAGTTCCAAGCTGTTCGGCTTTACCTTGTCTTCGAACTTCAACAGTACATGCTCATGACATTTAATCAGCATTTCCAAGTGTTGATCGAACAATTGATTCGTCTCCGGCTCACGAGCTGCTTGGAAGTAATGTTCATCGATAGCTTCCAGCACCTCAATTCCGCTGCGGAGCGTATGCAGCAGCTGCTTATATACTACCAACTCGCGTGAGCGGCTATACTTCGCTCGCTTCAGCTTCTTCGTCTCTTCTTCGAACAGCTTATACTTATCGGCGAGTACCTTCAGTGAATCCACCAGACTTTGCTTCTCTTCCTGGAACACGGATTCCTTCATTTCATCCGAGATGACGGTTCTCAGCAGCAGCGACATTCGACTGAAGCATGATTCAATCAACGTAATGAACTGTGCCTTCGGATTCGGCGGGAAGAACAAAATATTAATAAGACAAGCAGAACCAATACCGATCAATATCTGCGCGAAGCGAAGCAGGGCGAAATCCCATTGACCTGATGCTTCCATAACGGCAATGACGGTCACGAGCGTCAACCCTACTGTCTCTTCCATTTTCATTTTCAGACAAATCATAATGACCAGTACGCATACAATACCGACGGCAATCGGCTCATGCGAGAAATACATCCCTGCCAATAAGGCGATTGCAGCGCCCAATGTATTCGTCTGGAGCTGTTCAAGAAAATATCTCCATGAACGATAAATCGAAGGCTGCATCGCAAATATCGCGGCAACGGCGGCGATGACCGGGGTTTTGAACTGGAATATTTGACTAATGAACAACGCTAGCGTAACCGCAATCCCTGTCTTCAGCACTCTGGCTCCGAATGCCATCCCTCAATCCCTCCATTTCTGCTAGACGGCACTCACACTCCCTTATTGTATACACGAATCCATCCAGCTTCAAGACAAGGTAGGCGGCTAATAAAATGGATCACGCCTAAATATTCTGCTCTGTTGTTGTTTCTTCGCCCAGCACCGCAGCGATAGTCGACGCAGCTGCTTCTGAATGCGATAAGGGAAAATGATGCCCGTACGGCAAGCGAACTAGACGCTCATCTCCCTCGAGTAAGGCAGGCAGCTGATGCAGCCTCTCCTTCTCCCCCCATACGATTCCTACGAGCGTACTTGCCAGCTTTACTTCTTTGGGCGAAGTCATCGTTTTCGGCAATTGATGATAGATGGCTTGCATGATAGAAGCATTCGCATTAGCAATCCGAGGAGAACGAAAACTAGCCTTCATTCTTGACACATACCCATGTGGAATTGACGACGCATGTTCGAACACTCCCTCGCGTAGCATTGCCTTATTCATTAACGAAGCAGGCATGTGCTTCAGCATAAAAGCTGCAAGTGTGCGTCCGCGGCTGATAAACGCCCTTACAGCACCACGCGGCCGCTGCAGCACAGGCTGCAGCATAATCAGCTCCTCCACACTGCCATGTAACCGAATGGCACATTCATTCGCTACCCACGCACCATAAGAATGACCTATCAGGGTTACGGGCTCTTGAAGCTGAATGGCCGCCGCAACGCTGTCCACAATGCCCGTTGCCAGATTTCGGTCAGCCCCACCAATTGAAGGTGAGCGACCGAACCCCGGCAAGTCAGGAACAATTAGTGGACGGCCCGTTCGCTGATACAGTTCAGCTGCCAACGGAAGCAGATCGTCTGCTTGACTAAGCCAGCCATGCAGCAGTACAATCGGCACTCCGCATCCTTCCCTAATCCACGCAGCCATCGAACCGAATCGACCTCTGGCGAAGCTTCTCTCCCCTTTGTCTTCCGGAAATGTGAGACGGTAATCCATATCTGCAATAGCAAACGGTAATATGTCTCTGCAATCCAGTGGTGTACGATTCGAACCCTGACGTATCGAACTCTGATGCAGCAGTTGCTTCGCCGAATCATTATTGAAGCTGCGATCCGTTACGAACGCCAATGATTGCGACGGAATGCCCGTCAGTTTTTCCCCACCATATCTCATAATGGCCGATAGCAACCGGATTGGCATAGACATCACTGGCGCTCCTACGTGGAGCTGCCGAGCAATTTCGCGTAATAGCTCCGTCATATTTGGTTGTTCGGCCTGATCACCAACAAGATTGTATGTTGCTGATTGACGAGTTGAATTCGCCTGATCCCTAGCCAGCAACACAATAGTTTCTGCGACCTCGTCATTCGTTACAAGAGGCAGCCAATAATGCTTCCCTCCTGGAACGACCGGCATCAATCTGCTGCGAACCGCCTTCACTAAGATCCCAAGGCCATCCAGCTGCGGCGTACTTCCAGTTGGCCTAGAACCAATAACGGTGCTAGGATTGACAACAGATAGCGAATAGCCAACTCGAGCAGCCTCTTGACGAATCCACAGATCCGCCGTGAACTTCATACGTTCGTAAGGGGCAGCATCGGGCGGCACGAACCGACTCACATCATCAATGGAAAGCCCGCTAACATTCGTGTCTTGTTGAAAGGGGCTCATATAGCCAACTACATGAATGAAGCGTCGAAGTCCCTTGCTACCATGAATCTCTTCCGCTAACCGACTTATTGCCTGAGCACCGTGAAGGAAGGTTCGCTCTGCTGTTGAACTTGATTGCGTAATCTGCATCGCTCCACCGGCATGGATCAATACATCAGATTGCCTCGCCAATTGCCAATCCTCCTTCTTCAATCCCAGACATTCCTGCTCCAAATCCCCCTCGATGAAAACAATACGGCTTCTTACCGATTCCGAGTACTGCTGGAATAGCTTCTCTGCTCGTGCCGCGGAACGTACGAGAAGCAGCAGCCTGTCATCACCATCCTTCAACTGCCGGATTACCTCTCTTCCAATAAACCCCGTTGCCCCAGTAATCAAGATCGTGTTCTTGTTGTTCATCATGTTACCGCTCCCCTCTGATAATTAGTACTACACAGTTCTAATTAATTTCAAAAAAAAGCCTCGCCTTAGCGAAGCAGTTGAAAAAAATGTGCAACCGTATGCCGGACACGCGGCAGGCTTGGTTCTGTATCGCCTAGCAGCAGTGCCCCTTCTATCGCGGACAGCAGTACAACTGCCAATCCATACGGATGATGATGGCTTGCAATCTCTCCGCTTGCTCTTGCCTGCTCGAACATCCGCTCGAATAAAGGCAACTGCTGAGCGAAGAATTGTCCGATCTGCTGCCGAACCTGGACCGCATCAAGCGGACTCTGCATGAACAACGACATGAAGGGGCATCCCACTTGAACATCACACTGCTCATGCTGCTGCGTAGCAGCATCCACGAATGCCACCACTCGCTCCTCTACGGTTAGATCGGTTCGTTCAAGCAGGCTTCCTAGCAGCTGTTCATATTGTCCCATCCAATAGACGAGCACTGAACCAAGTAGTTCCTCTTTGCTTTTGAAATGGTAGTAGATGTTCGACTTAGACACATTGCTCGCATGCATAATCTCATCCATGCTCGTATAGGCATACCCTTGACTCAAAAATAGCGCTGCAGCCGTGCCAATGACTCGATCTCGATTCGATAATGGTGGTATTCGTTTTCTCTCATTCATAATTAGTACTATACAGTACTAAACCAATATTTACAACCACTATTCACGGTTTTTATCTTTCCATACACGAACAGCCCTTGCTTCGATAGCAAGGGCTAATTGTGATTGTTCACGGATGCATACAGCCTTATGTAACCATCAGCGTGATGACTAATAGTTCATACAGCACCAGCGGCAAGATGACGTTATTGTACATGTAAGCATTGTACAAGCCTCGCTGCATAACCGGCTGCTGCGTCTGTACGTACACAATTCCCCGATCCACATTTACAATAACGCCATCACAGATAAATCCGTCTATCGTCTGAATACGGACGGGTCGATTCATATACAAATGGCAAATATGATGCAACTTTTCACGAGTATCTCGCAAGCACTGTAAGTGAGCGCCATCCGCTTGATATATAACTTGCGGTTCGGATTGAGATGGAAGCGGCTGATCGGATGATGGCTTCGAAGCATTCATAGCATACGACCTCCATTTTGTTCGAATGTCACACACTTCCACCTTATGTCTCATACCGTCCGATCATGACCGATTTGTATACATTCTCACCGTATGAACCGCCTGCTCCACCGTTACCAGAGCTGATGTGCAGGCGTCTGGAAGTATAAGTTCTACCTTCCCTTCCGCAATATGCTTGCCGATAACGATGCGAATTGGACAGCCAATCAGATCCGCATCGGCCAGCTTCACGCCGAACCGCTCATCGCGATCATCCCACAGCACAGTCGCACCGAAGCTGCTCATATCCTCAGCCAATCTCGATGCTGCTTCAGCTTGTGCCGCATCCTTCATCGATACTGGAATGACATGCACCAAGTATGGCGCGACAGACACCGGCCAGCGCAGCCCTCGTTCATGCTGCATCTGCTCCACGATTGCGCTCATCATGCGGGATACGCCAATACCATAGCATCCCATCAGAAGCGTCTGCATTTGACCCGACTTGTTCATCACCTGTGCGCCCAGCTTATCCGTATACTTCGTTCCAAGCTCGAAGACATGTCCTAGCTCAATTCCAAGATGGAACGACAGTGCATGACCACAATGTACGCATCGTTCTCCCTCCACGACATTCCGATAATCGCCTACCATAGTAAGTGCATAATCTCTCCCAGCCTTCACATGCATCAGATGGTAATCCTGCTCATTCGCTCCCACAACCGCGTCTTCCACGTGAGCCGCATCCTTATCGACTAGGCACTTGATCGTCAATCCAACTGGCCCTGCAAATCCTGTGGGAGCGCCTGTTACTCGCATGACCGTCTCGCTATCAGCGAGTTCCAGCTTATTGGCTGTCAATGCTCGCATGACTTTCGTTTCATTTACTTCATGATCCCCGCGAACGAGCACCGCAACTGGCTCTCCATCCGCTACATATAACAACGTCTTTATCGTTTGAGACGATTCCACTTGCAAATAGGCTGTTAACTCTTCAATTGTTTTCACCCTAGGGGTGTGGATACGTACAGGCAAATCCGCTGTCGATGCCTCTCCTGTTGAACGTGCTTCCTCAATTTGGACAGCCTTCGTGTCGACATCCTTCGTATGTCCAGCTCCGACCGAATCGGGAAGCGCTTCGATATTCACCGCAGATGCAGAGTCAGACTGACTAACAGCCTTCTCAAGGTTCGCGGCGTATCCGCAATGCCCACAAGACACAATCGTATCTTCACCAATATTGGTCAGTGCCATAAATTCATGTGTTCGTCCGCTTCCGCCAATCGCGCCTGCATCTGCCTCCACTGCACAATACGTTAGATTCAGACGCTGCATCACCCGATGGTATGCGTCAACCATTCGATCATATTGAGCTTGAAGCGAATCTGCATCCAGATGGAAGGAGTAAGCATCCTTCATGATGAATTCCCTGCACCGCAATAATCCATGTCTAGGCCGTCGTTCGTCACGATATTTCGTCTGAATTTGATACACTGTAAGCGGCAGCCTCTTATACGAATTGACTTCATCTCGCACCAGTGCCGTAACGACTTCTTCATGTGTCGGGCCGAGTACGAATTCACGTTCATGGCGATCACACAGCCGCATTAGCTCTTCACCATATACCTCATACAGCTCTCACTTGTTCCATAACGGGCTTGCGCCCGGCAGATCGAATCTGCAGCTGCAAAGTAGGAAGAATGAAGCTGCAAGGGAATCATTGCACCAAGTTGACTCCTCTCTGTACGTGCATCTCGTTCACTCTCATGTCTTTGGTCGTCGCTTTTCGTGGTTATATTTTCTAAATAAATTACATGTTCTGTTACTCGGTGTCAAGTATCTCATCCACCGATACCCGATTACCGCATCACCCAGTAGCCCAACTTCAACAATAAACCCAGTACCAATAACGCGATACCGACTCCCCGCTTCTCTTTGTCGTTGTTGAAGGCATATACGCCTCCCACTAAGATTCCGACAATTGGGTAAATAGCGGTGGCTATGATTACGATCAAGAGTGAAGTGCAGCCTATATTGCGCTCTGACGCTTGCTCTTCGCTAGGTCGATCATCTGACTTCTCACTGGCGATCTGATTCGAAATCATGGGACCACAATTTTTACACTCCGTGGAGCCTTGCTCTACATTTCCATTACACTCAGAGCATGTAAGCTCCACTTGCTTCACAGCCAAGATGCCGTTGTATTGCTTATCTTCCTCTGGCGTTCCCTGTAAGGAGGCGTCCTTCAGGGAGTGACTGCAGACGATGCATACCGATGCGGACTTTTCGTTCGAATACCCACAGTTGCTGCATATTTGGATCGCCATGCGCGATGCACTCCTTCCGTTACCCAGCCAAATCTTGAATACGCACTGATTCCGTTATAAAGCAATTGCAAATTGACACAATCCGTTCCGAATAACCTGTACGCTCCTTTAGCGGCTAGGCTACTGCTACAGCTACAGCTGCATGAACGCTGGGAAATGCTCCTGCAAGCCCTGCTTCAGTACATCAATAGGCTGCATGCCGATATCCGCTAAATTACTCAAGGCAATAAGCACCGAATCCGACTTCGCATCCCGAATCATCGTACAGCTGTAGCCCGATAATCCCCCATTATGATACGAGATATGCGGTCGATCCGGATATACGACCCATCCGTAGCCATAACTGCGTTCCTCATCAATTCGAGCTTGCGGCGTGAAGATCGCATCGATTGACTCCGCATTCGCCACTTGGCCTGAGCGAAGGGCACGATCCCAGCGGAACAGGTCTTCGGTAGTGGAGAAGACAATGCTTCCTGCACTGTTATGGCTTGGTATATCTTCCTTCCAAGCGAGTTCTCCCCCTCTATAGCCGATCCCCATGTTTGGCTCACTGCGAAGTATATCCATACGTCCACCTGTTCTTGTCATACCGAATGGCTCGAAGAATTCCTTCTCGATATACGCTTCATACGGTTGATCCGACAGTCTCTCTACAATCAGTCCAAGCAGCGCATAACCGAAGTTGCTATAACGATACGTCCCTTTTGCACCGGATGGCGTGACAGTATCGAGCGCCAGCGTATGCAATGGCCTTAGATCCTCATGTACATTCCAATCAATTAACGCATCTTCGTCCAATCCAGAGGAGTGAGTGAGCAGCTCATGGAGCGTAACATCTGCAAGCCCTGTACACTCAGGTACATACTTCTCAAGCTTATCTTTTACACGAAGCAGCCCTTGCTCCTGCAGCTTCATAATGGCTGTTGCCGTAAATTGCTTGGCAATTGATGCAATTTTGAATACTGTATCCTTATTAATGGGCTGCCTCTCTTCCACGTTCGCTAGGCCGTACCCTTTACTTATGACAATCTCACCCTGTGACGCCAGCAAGATCGATCCGTTATATCCCTGCTTCTCTAACAATTGATCCACCCAAGCTGCCAACTCCATAACGGTCTTATCCCCTTCCCAATGTTCTTCACAGCTTGCTGCTCTGAAGATGAACTCTACTAGTGAGTACTACGTCATTACTGACTTCGATATCTATGGCCGGGTTTCCTTCATTTTCTAATCAACGTCACAAAAACGCCTCCCATGCTGATAGCGAGAGGCGCTTTACAAGATTAATTAAGGTATGGAGTTGTTCCACATTTGTGACGGATCACGATCTGACTATTCCAATTGCACAAATGCCCCAACGATGCCCTGACAGCTTCAGCATCAAGAAACAAGCTTCAGCCCAATTGCTGCTCCAAGTACCATGGAGATGAATAAGATTCTCTTCCAGTCGCGGGACTCCCCGTAGAAGAGCATCCCGAGGATGGCACCCCCAGATGCTCCGATTCCCGTCCATATCGCATACGCCGTCCCCATCGGGAGCGACTTCATCGCAATAGACAGACAAATGAAGCTAGCACTGAAAGCTGTCGCCATAAAGACGAAGGATTGCCAGTTGCGATCCTTGTTCAGCTTACTAATCATCGCCACACCAAGCATTTCACATAAGCCTGCTGCAATGAGACTTATCCAAGCCATTAGGATTCAGCTCCCTTCGCTTCGCTCTCATTCGTCACCAGCTTTAATCCCATCACACCTGCTAGCATCACAAGGATAAGCAGCACTTTGATCATCTTGAACGGCTCTCCAAAGAAAGCCATCTCTGCGAATACAGTTCCTGCAGTTCCAAGTCCAACGAATACGGCATATACCGTCCCTACAGGGAGCTTCTTGCCTGCCATAATCATCACATAGAAGCTGACAATAATTGAAATGGCCGTACCTCCCCATTCCCATACATTGTTCGCGTGCTTCAATCCGATCACCCAGAAGACCTCAAAGAAGGCGGCAATAAATACGTAGATCCAATGCTTATTCATGTGTTGCTCTCTCCCTTCCTTGCTATCTCTATAACGAGCACTATTCCATGACTGCATCCCACAGATGCAGCTTACTCCACTCTTAAATTTCCTTATCTCTTCTCAATCAAGAGATTCATTGTTCATACCACTTCACGAACTAGTCCCGTGTCAGGCTGCGCCAATATATGCGCCATGAAGCATCGAAGCGACGTCGGAATCTGTCTGGGCCACCAAGCAGCATTTCAACGAGAATGCCATCAACAAGACACATATAAGAAGCGGTCATCATCTCCATATCCAGCTGATCAATCTCCGCTCGCTCCACTCCTAGCTTGAACACGGCCATAAGCTCCCGTTCCATCTGATCCAGATGGGCGTTGACCAGTTCCATAACTCGCTCCTGCATGATAACAGGCGGAAAGAACATCACCCGCAGCAAGAATTTCAATTGATTGCTCGTTTCATAGCGTGCCTCATACTGTTGAATCCATCCGTACAGCACATCCTTAATCGGATGCTCACGGTGAGTCTGAATGTACCGCTGCAAGTGTCCCATTTCCTCTTGTACTGCACGGCGGATTATGCTAACAAACAGATCATCTTTATTTTTGAAATGAGCGTAAATAGATGGCGTCTTGATGCCTACCTGTTCCGCGATATTCGCAAGGGAAGCCCCTTCATAGCCATGTTCTGCAAAATGATTCAACGCGACCTCAATAATTCGGTTAGCTGTCATTCTACTCATCTCCTTCAGACTAACTAATACTCGTTAGGTAATGCACGCAGCGTTCCCTCGTGTAAATACGACGACATATCTATAGCCTAACTAATATTCGTTAGGTAGATCTTTTCACATCTT
The DNA here is from genome assembly GCF_001680695.1 of Paenibacillus sp. KS1. Lineage (NCBI taxonomy): Bacteria > Bacillati > Bacillota > Bacilli > Caryophanales > Paenibacillaceae > Paenibacillus > Paenibacillus sp. KS1. Next base: position 21,168 of record NZ_MAIS01000070.1, read on the forward strand.
TTCTCTTTTGTCAACCACGAGTTTCGATACTTAAATATCCTTTTATACATTTAAAATATAATACATCTTCTCTATCCAGAGCTTCACAGGGCATACCTTGAAATGAATAAAGCATCTCTTCCTAGAAATGACGAACAGAAAGTTCAAATGTTTATCCTAATGACATCCAAAAGTGCGAAGCAAAACCTGATCCCATTTTCCGATAAATAGGGATTGAACGCTACATAGGATACAAAAGCAGCCATTGAACAGATGAACCTCCCGCTTATCACTCCGGAATTTTGTAAAATTGCGATAATGACAGTAGCATCAAGAGCCTAATCTGTATGTGACCTGTGCTGAGCCGGGAGACAATCTCCGCGGCTCATCTGTCGTCTACAGATAGACAGGTTCAGATTACGAGTACAAACCAACCCACCACCCCTACGAAATTCATGCCTTACATACGCATAATCAACGAAGTGATGATGATGCGATTCTCTTTTTCACAATTCACATCGATACATCGCCCTACATATGTTCTGGCGCTTCAACGCCAAGTAGGTTCAGCCCCGCTTCAAGCACATGTGCCACCGCTGCGACGATACGCAATTTGTGGCGACGCGCGATCTCATTCTCCACCAGAATCTGCTCCTGATGGTAATAACGGTTGAACTGCTTGGCTGCATCAAGCAAATACCTAGCGAAGATGGACGGCTCATTGCTGTCCACCGCCATCTGAAGAGCACGCTCATACTTGCTGAGAGACTTCAAGCAGATCCATGCTTCTTGACTTACTCCTCCCGCCGCAGTTGATTTCATGCTCGATTGTTCACCTGCGCACTCAGATGCATCCTTGCCAAGCACCCCAGTATCCGCTGGACAATCAGAGTATGACGTCCATCCCCCTTTGATGAGCAAGCTCTTCGCTCTGACGAGTGTGAACTGTACATAAGGGCCGGTTTCGCCTTCATAGCGCAGCGCATCCTCCAGGTTGAAGTCAACAGACAGCATACGGCTGCTCTTCAGGTCACCGAAAATGATCGCACCAATCCCAACCTTCGATGCCACCTTGCCTTTCTCTTGCAGAGATGGATTCTTGTCTTCGATAATTTGCAGCGCGCGATTCTCTGCCTCATTCAATACCTCATCAAGGAAGATAACCTTGCCCTTGCGCGTAGACATCTTCTTCCCTTCAAATGTCATCAACCCGAACGGTACATGCGTACATTCCTGTGCCCATTCATATCCCATCTTGCCAAGCACAGCGAATACCTGTTGAAAGTGCAGCTGCTGCTCCGCGCCAACTACATAAATCAGCTTGTCAGCCTTCATAACTTCCTTACGATAGATAGCCGTTGCCAAATCACGTGTCGGGTAAATTGTTGTTCCGTTTGATTTCAAAATCAGGCATGGCGGCATACCCTCATCATCCAAACGAACGACCATCGCCCCATCACTTTCTTCGAGCAATTGAAGCTGCTGCAAATGAGCGACGACCGCATCCATCTTGTCATTGTAGAAGCTCTCGCCAAGAACGTGGTCAAAGTGAACGCCGAGTCGTTCGTACATGCGATTGAATTCGACCATACTTGCGTTAACGAAATACGTCCACAGCTGTACGGTCTCTGCATCGCCCGCCTCAAGTTTGCGGAACCATTCGCGCGCCTCGTCTTCCAGCTCCGGCTGCTGCTCCGCCACCTCGTGGAATCTGACATACAGCTTCAAGCTCTCACGGATTGGATCTTGGCGCAGCGTACCATCATCCCCCCACAGCTTATAAGCCGTAATCAGCTTGCCGAATTGGGTACCCCAATCCCCAAGGTGATTCACCTTCAACACCTCGTATCCTGCTGCTTCGTACAGGTGAGCGAGCGCATTTCCGATCATCGTAGAACGCAGATGACCGACACTGAACGGCTTCGCAATATTCGGGGACGACATATCAATAACGACACGCTGCCCCTCTCCGATCGACAGCTTGCCGAAAAACGGCTCCTGCATGCGAGCAAGACAAGCCTCGCCATAGTAATCCTGATCAAAACTTATATTCACATATCCACCAGAGGCTTCCGCTCGCATCCGAATGTTATCGCTCTCTTGATTAATGCGTTCAGCAAGCTCCACCGCAATCTGTTGTGGAGAACGTCTCCACTGTTTCGCCAGTGGAAAGCAAGGGAACGCCAAGTCGCCGAGCTCGCTCTGCGGAGGTACTTCCAAGGCACGTTCGATGTCTGCCCCGTTCATGTTCATAATAGGTTCTAGCACTTGCGCGGCAATTTCTTTTAGCATAAGTTCGTTCTCCTCCTGTTGTTGGTTACGGTTCGCAACACGTCAAAAAGCCCCCGTCTACAAAGAGACGGAGGCTTGAATCCCCGTGGTACCACTCTACTTGACCCTACCCGGAAGCTTGCTGCTCCGAAAAGAGTCCACTCGATAAATAACGGCTGTCGCCGGGCTCCCCTACGTCCCCATATAAGGCAGTTCACAGAGCCAACTCCCGGGTCCGCTTCCTCTTCATTCCGTATCGGCTTCCACCATCCCGATTCGCTGCAGCACGGATTGTGCAGAGTACTCTCCCGTTCATCGTTGTTGCGTCGATTTTCATTTTACACATTATATCCAGAACAATTAGGAAAAATCAACCTATTACATGTATTATTTCAGAAAAATATTCCTTACTCTGCCGCCATTCGAGTACGTAACGTCATGGCCAGTAGTGATTCACATCGAATACAAGTCTCATTCTACTACTATCCGTCCAGCTTCGATTACCGCATTGTATACTTGCGATCCTCAGTTCCATTCAATTCGACCGAAATATCTAGATAAGATTGCTCAATAAATTGGCATACATCCGGATAGATTAGAGGCTTGCCTGTTATATAGCGGCGATCTGGCGTTCCATGATCACGTATTAACAATTCACTGATCACTCTTGCACTGCCAACACCGGTCTCCACATATTGCTTCACGGCCGCCCGTTCAGCAGCAGTAAGCCCATTCTCAGCATTACTAACTACTTCTTGAACCACAGCAGCAGGCTCGGGCTCCGTCCACGACCATAAGTCGAACTCCTCTAGAATCGGTGCAGGTGCAGGTGCAGGTGCAGGAGCTGCGCTAGGCTCGCTTGTCTTAGGCGAAGGTGAAGAATTCCTCACCACCGGCTTGCGTCGCAGCATATTGATCTGCTTGTCCAACAAGGGCAGTCCAACCGACAATTGCCGTTGTAGCTGTTCAGGCAAATCTGCCACAGAATAGGCATCTGGAGCAGGTCGCCAATCGTTGGCTATTTTCAATAAGATCTCATCAAGCTCATAATCAATGGCCTCGAATCCCTTCTTAATTGTCGCCACGATTGCAGCATCAATCCCTAAGTGCTCCTTCAAGTGCTCAATGCCGAATTTTTTGATCTCACCTGTTTTCCGGTTTTTCACCTCATGCTGATATCGAAGAGAACGGCCGCATTCGCATCGCAGCTCTGGACTTATCGTCCCCGCATCTTTATAACCCGTATAAATCCAATCATCTAACAGCGCCTCGATGTCCTCTGGTGCCGCATGATCTGGAACATGATGCCCCTTCTCCTTCGCCATCGCATTGGCGAACGCCGTGCGGCGAGAGCGAACGAGATAGTGATTCAGGAACTCACGTTGGTTGTCATTGAGCTGAGATAACATCTCATCCCGTTCCTGGATAGTTAATATCATATCTTCTCCTCCTCGCGCTTTGCTCCATTACTGTCTATTGTACAGGAAGTAGAGCATGGAAGTGAAGGCATGCCTCACATGAAGAAGCCGCCCTAGCGCAGGCAGTCAATCACTCCCTCGCTGGGCGGCAACCTATTGTAGGCACATCGATAAGAACGGCGATCCCTAGGAAGAGAAGCTAAAAGAAGAATATTTATTCTTAATCAATGGCATTTTACTATCGGATCTGGACTTGCCATTATGAAGCATCAATTCGTTCCTGCGGTGCTTGAAAGCATTTCTTGCATACCTTAATCTGTACGCCATTCCCTCTTGTCCGATTATACAGCAGCTTAATGCGAGTGCTGGCGCAGACCGGACATGTACCTCGGCCACGTGAAGGTAGATTCCATAATGATTTACCGCGTTTGTTCTTCGCCATTCTATCCCCTCATTTCCTGTCAATTCATTCGTTCTCCTACCCTTATGTATGAAGGAGGGGAAATATGACTGTATGATTCAGCTTCATCATTTCCATTAAATCCCACAAACTCACAACACTTGATAAACACATTCCTTCACCGTTTTCCCTTCAACTCATGGTATGATGGAGATAAGTACTTCGGTATGAACATGAAAGAAGAAAAGGAGAATGATTATGGCAATTCGCATTCTTACCGACAGCGCTGTTGACCTCCCTCAATCCGTCATTGACGAATTGGGAATTACGGTCATGCCGCTAATCGTTACTATAGACAATAAACAATATGAGGACGGAGTAACTATTACGCCGAAAGCCATGCTCGATGGCATGCGCGAAGGGAATGTATATAAGACTTCTCAACTCTCGATGGAAGTATTGCAGACAACCTTCCAATCGATTGCCGAAGCGAACGAGGAAGCTATCTATATTGCGTTCTCGTCGGAACTGTCAGGAACGTATGCCTCTTCCCGCATTATGCATGATATGGTACAAGATGACTTCCCGTCCTTCACTTGCAGTATTATCGATTCCAAATGCGCTTCACTCGGGTTTGGCCTTGTTGTTAGACAGGCTGCGCTCTGGGCGCGTGAGGGATTGCCTAGGCAAGAGATTATTACACGCACACAATCCCTTGCCCGGCAAATGGAGCATGTGTTCACGGTCGATGACCTGCAATATTTGTATCGCGGCGGACGTGTCAGCAAGTCATCAGCCATCATTGGCGGACTGCTCAATATTAAGCCCGTGCTTCATGTTGAGGATGGAAAACTCATTCCCGTCGATAAAGTAAGAGGCAGAAAGAAATCCATTCAGCGCCTTGTCGAACTGATGGAGGAGCGAGCGAATCTCGATGATAAGCAGCAGGTTATCGGCATCGCCCATGGTGATGACGCAGAAGCGATGGAGCAGTTGAAATCGATGATTACTGAACGCTTCGGGATGACGAACTTCCTGATTAGTTCCATTGGCTGCGCAGTTGGCGCTCATTCAGGCCCAGGAACATTAGCGCTCTTCTTCCCGAATAAATCCTATTCCGCATAAAGGTTTCAACATGGCTGCCCTGGAATTGAAGATGCAGGAGACGAATCCACTCGCTCCTTGAACAGTAAGATGCCCGCACAATCGGCGCTAACCGATCGTGCGGGCATCTGCTTCTTATGTCAGCTTCTGGACTATTGTTACATCCATTTCGCCAATTGGCCCTCTATCGTATCTAATGTAACCTTGGATTTCTGGAATAATGTAGATGGCACGCTCGCGTTATATTTCACGATTTTCTGATTCACATCGGACATCGCAGCCGATACGTCGGCTTGGGGCTGATCATTGCTCAGCTTCATAATACGCTGCAGTTCATCTCTAATCTCATGCTGAAGCGCAAGCTAGGAAGGGACAACATTCGCGTTGTGCAGCACCCCATTCAACGGATCTCCGCCTCGCACCTCTAGCGGCTTGCCCTTGCCAGGCAAATCATCCAATCCGCCCTTCTTCTCATATTGGGTAAAGACATCATCCAACCAATTGCTCATCATTCGTTCAGTTGCTATCGTTTGCGGTGCGTCCTCTGCGATTTCCGATTTGATCGGCTTAACTTCTGCTGACTGCTTACTTTCCTTTCGGAACCAACCCATTGCGATCCCCCCAATCACATGAATAACATAATTATCCAATCTTCTTCACAATTTTGTCTAGTATGCACCACCCTTTAAATGTGACAATTTCGTGCGAGTACGGTTTGAGTGGCTTATGTAAAATGCTTGTGATGAACAGCTTAATTGCATGTCTTAATTACATAGCTTTATGAATTTCTTTATTGAATATCATTGTTAATGACCTGCATGAAACCAAAGGCTCGAGCCTTGTGGCGATGATTGAGCACACATACCGCATAGCAAAAAACCCATTGGAATTCATCCAATGGGCCTCCACTATTGGTTATTGTCAGACTAGCTTGTTCAGAGCCTAAGAAGCTACAGAATGTTCAGTTTCTTCCTCGCTCTGCGTTCCATCAGATTGCTGCTTCGTACCGTTGAAGAGCAGGTTCATAACCAGCGCGGTAAAAGTTCCTGCTACGATTCCGTTATCCGTTAAGATTCGAACCGTTGACGGCAGGCTCGCGAACAATTGAGGCACTACCGTTACTCCAAGTCCCATCCCTACCGAGCAGGCAATAATGAGCAGATTCTCATGACGATTCATATCTACTTGAGAGCCGAGCATCCGCAGACCGCTCGACACAACCATACCGAACATGGCAACCATGGCGCCGCCGAGCACTGAACTCGGAATCAACGTCGTTAATGCAGCAATTTTCGGTACAAGTCCAAGCAGCATCAGCAATCCGCCCGCTACTACGATCACATCACGTGTTTTCACACGGCTCATTTGGATAAGCCCGACATTTTGCGAATACGTTGTATATGGAAAAGCATTGAAGATACCGCCAATCGTTATAGCTAGACCCTCTGCCCGGTAACCACGTGCCAGATCCTTCGAATCCACGTCGCGGTCTATAATTTTGCCTAGAGCCATGAACACGCCTGTGGATTCAGCAATGCCGACCATTGCTACAATAATCATAGTCAGGATAGCCGTCATATTAAATTTCGGAACGCCGAAATAAAATGGCTGTACTGCATGGAACCAGGATGCCTCCGTTACGGGAGTGAAATCAACCTGACCCATGAGCGCTGCGATCGTTGTGCCAATGACAAGCCCTAATAAAATCGATACCGCACGGATAAATCCAGCGGACAGCTTGTTCATAATAACGATAAATATGAGTACGCCGAAGCCAAGCAGCAAGTTCGTTGGACTTCCGAAGTCCGGATTGCCCTGGCCTCCACCTAAATCTGTGAACGCAACAGGAATTAGCGTTACACCGATAATCGTTACAACAGAGCCCGTTACGACAGGCGGAAATAGACGAATTAACTTGCCGAATAAGCCCCCGAACAAGATGACGAATATGCCCATTGCAATGATGGCTCCGTAAATATACGAAATGCCAAAATCCTTCCCGATTGCGATCATTGGCGTAACGGCTTGGAACGCACAGCCTAACACGACAGGCATCCCAATGCCGAACCACCGATTCGCAAATACTTGCAGCAGCGTGGCGATCCCGCACATAAATAAATCAATGGCAACCAAGTACGTAATTTGCTCTTGATTGAATCCTAAATTGCCGCCCACGATGAGCGGAACGATAACCGCTCCGGCATACATAGCGAGCACATGCTGCAAGCCGAGCGAGAAGGTTTGCAGCGGATGCCGATTTTTTACAAAAATACGGTTATCGACTCGGCTCATTGCTGCAACGCGTCCGATGTCGTTTCCGCAGTTTCATCCACGAATGTTACGCCCTCATTTGACAGAGAAGCAATGCGAGCCAAGGATTCAACACGGTATCCTGCATCGAGCAGCATTTGGCGTCCTGGTTGGAACGACTTCTCAATAACGATTCCAAAACCAGCTACACTTGCTCCTACCTGCTCCACAATGCGAGCCAGGCCAGAAGCCGCTTCACCATTTGCAAGGAAATCATCAATGATCAGTACACGATCATCAGCGGACAAGAAGCGCTTCGACACCGTTACCTCATTCGTCTCTTGCTTCGTGAAGGAATATACCTTCTCCACAATAATGTCTTCACGCAGTGTCAATGACTTCTGCTTGCGAGCGAAGATGAGAGGTACATTCAACTCCAGTGCTGTCATCAAACCTGGGGCGATTCCGGAAGATTCAATGGTAAGTACCTTCGTAATACGTTCACCTGCATAACGACGCACGAATTCTTGACCAATCGCTTGCATAAGCGCTGGATCCATCTGATGATTAAGGAACGAGTCCACCTTCAATACATTGTTGCCGAGCACTAATCCCTCTTGAGTAATCTTATCCTGAAGCTGTTTCATGTCCAGTTCCCCTTTCGACGTGTGCAGTTGAACGTCTCTCTTCTCTAATACGACAACAACCCGATTCCAATCCCCTCCGCTGCAGGAAGGTGATTGGAATCGGGTTGTACGAAACCTGAATGCTGGTTAGTGCTTGTACGATTCGAATCGTCAGCCTAACAAACATGCAAGCTATCGACTGTGAACCTCGTTTCCCAGCAGAATCACTGAAAGAAACGGCCGCGCTGCAGTATTACGGAATACGGACGTATTCACCCAAATCCACGACATAATGTGCGGCACGCTGGTTCCCCGTAGTCCAATCATTCCGGTGATTGGGTAGAAACATGCAGGCCAATTCCTGCACCTATACGAGAAGACGCTACTTTATGATTGTAGCGGTAAGTATACCTCATTTTTTTACTGAAAGGAAGTAACAATTTCTGAAAATAACTGTTCCTATCTTCTTAATCAAATAATGTCAGCTGCTCAGCTGGGAGCGGCGGATCTTCCAGTCCAAGCATACGCTTGAACTGCTTCCCATTGTGCGCTGCATCGCCTCCCGAATTATTGTTGAAGATCATCCAGCAGCGGTTCGTATTCATCAAGAGAGATTGGATATGTCCCTTCCACTCTGTAAGCTCTTGCTCATCATAACGGTACAAATAACGAACATCTCGCCAATTCGGCTGACCGCTTGCATTCCAGCCAGATTCATTGCGGCCGTGCATCCGAATCATGGTAGCCTCTGCCTGTGTCGGTACAAGCACCGTTGGCACACTTCCTTCACCTGCCTGTGGTTCATCGCAAATACTATGAATCCAGCCTTCCTCGCGCATAAATGCAAGCGTCCGCTCACGCACTGGTTCCACAAACCAGCTCTGATGTCTGAATTCAAGAGCAACAGGCACTCCCTCCATCCATTCCCGCGTACGCCGTAAGATGTCTACATTTCTGCGGTCGCAATGAAACCAGGGAGGATACTGAAACAGCACTGTTCTAAGCTTGCCCGCTGCTTGAAGCGCCTCGACGGATTGACGGAACACGTGAAACATCTCCTTCGTACTCGTATAAGGATGCTTACCGCGAGAATGCCCTGTCATCCCCTGATACGCCTTAACGATAAATCCGAAGTGCTCAGGTGTCTGTTCGCACCAACCCAGCATTCGCTCAGGAGAAGGAATAGCATAGAAAGAGCTGTCCAATTCCACGATGGAAAAATGCCGTGCATATTCACTTAGCTTCTCAGCAGCTCTTGTCCCCGGCCCATACAGCGCATCCTGATCCCCCCAGCCCGCTAGTCCAACTTCAATCTGATGATGCTCCATCCCCGACTCCTTCCACACCTTGTATTTGCTCTTATGTACACGCCATACTCATGTCTTCTTCATAAACGTCGAACCATCGGACAATATTTCCTTACTCATCATGATACATATCAATTTCAGTTCTGCAACTTATGTACATTACGCCCATTCGTGCCAAAACAACCTTTTTCTGAAAAATATACTCATAACAAGATAACAAATGTACACGCTATAAGTGAGTTAAGCGGTCTCCGCATTCAACATCTTGATCGTTGAATCGTTGCTTCAATAACGATAATTATGCTACTATATATTTGTTAGCAAAAGCTAGAAATAGAATATTATACCCTAGATGCGAATATCGCCTTGAAAGGATGACCAAATACGATGACTACATCAATGAATGCAAGCGAAGCTATGCTGTCGCGCCACTCTGTTCGTAAGTATGTTCCACATACACCAATTGCCTCTTCCGAATTGAACGAGATCTTGGAGCTTGCCGGATCCGCACCATCTGCTTGGAACTTGCAGCATTGGCGCTTCCTCGTCTTCCAACAGGAAGATACGAAGCAGAAGCTTCTGCCCATCGCCTACAATCAGCAGCAGGTTGTTGACTGCTCGGCTGTCATTGCCGTGCTTGGCGACACACAAGCGAACTTGATGGCGTCAGAATTGTATGGCGAGCAGCTGCAAGCAGGCAACATCTCGCAGCAAGTGCATGATACACTGGTAGGCAACATTAACCGCGCCTATGCATCTTCCGAGCAGGTTGGCACCGAAGCAGCGATCCTCAACAGTTCACTTGCTGCCATGCAATTGATGCTTGCTGCCAAAGCTAAAGGCTGGGACACTTGCTCAATGGGCGGCTTTAGCAAGGAGCAGTTCGTTACGGAATTCAACATCCCGTCCCGCTATGTGCCGGTGATGCTTATTACACTTGGCAAAGCAGCTGCACCTGCGCATGCAACAAGCCGCTTGCCATTGGAGCGTACGGTGTTCCATGAATCATTCCCAGCGAATCAATAAGATATGATCCTTATTTTTTGAGCACAATGAAATACAAAAGCGCCCATCCCATGGATGTGGCGCTTTTCTCTGTTGCTTAGGATTAGCTCGGATTCCAGCGCATCTTCACTTCCAGCTCGCAGCATCGTCCCGCCGCAGGATCCGTATTGAAAATGATTTGGATACCATCTGGCGTAAATTTTACATCCAACCTCGACTGTACCCCGATCTCGCGTATAAGCCGTATCACCTCAGTCTTGTCGCCCCGCTGCGCTGCATCCATAACGGCAGTCGCCAGAGAATGCGAGCTCCTCAGTCGATCAAGCACACGTACTGCCTGCTCCGCTAGGGAATAGGTACTAGCTGCTGAGGTTACAAATATGCTCGAATCCATAGGCGGATAGGTTTCTGGAATGCGATCCCGCTTACCCGATACCGATCGGACAGTAGGCACTCGTATGATGGATTGCAATGATCCTACCCGACACGTAATCCCCTGTTCATTAGACGACATCTTCCACATCCCTCGTTTCTAAGTAGTCCGTACGAAGAAGGTACTATGTCAGCCTATGTAAGAGGAGCACATTTCGTGTTCTTCATTGCGGCTTAGTGGCGTGCTAAAAAATGCTCCAATCGTATCTTTCGGACAAAGCGCCAAGCAGATGTACCCCTGCTACACTATTGCCTTTCTTATTCAGGGACGGCCCAACGACACCGATTCCCATCTTGCCAGGAATGACTGCAAGAATACCGCCAGACACACCGCTCTTGGCCGGGATGCCCACGTGAATCGCAAATTCTCCCGAGGCATTGTACATGCCGCACGTCACCATGAACGAATTCGCAATTTGCACATAATGCTTCGGAATGTAGCAGCGTCCTGTCTGTGGATTGCAGCCGCCATTTGCCAATACAAGAGCCATACGCGCAAGATGATCGGTATTTACCTCAATTGCGCATTGGCGGAAATACACCTCCAGCGTATCCTCTACATCCGCTTCAAGTACACCATTATCCTTCAAGAAATAAGCCAATGAACGATTCCGATGTGCCGTATCCTTCTCGGATTGGTATACTTCCTCATTCCACGTGATGGTAGGGTCATCCGCCAATTCTCGAATGAATTCAAGCATACGCATTGATTTTTCCTCAGGCGTTCCCCCCTCAATTAACGAGGCGATAGTAATCGCGCCTGCATTGATAAAGGGATTGAACGGCTTCCCAGGGTCAACGAGCTCAAGCTTCAAGATCGAGTTGAAATCATCACCAGTGGGCTCCATCCCTACCTTATTAAATACAACTGCCTCGCCGCTATCGAGCAAGGCCAAGAGCAGTGAGAAGACTTTGGATATGCTTTGCATTGTAAACTTGAACTTGCAATCGCCTGCATGCACCTGTTCACCTTGAATACCGAACAAGGATATGCACAGCCCATCCTTCGGAGCATTTGCAAGCCCCGGTATATATGAAGCGACCTCTCCATCCTGTGATACTGTCCGGCTCTCCTCTACCCAATGAGGGAGCTCTCTTCTAAGTTGCTGCCAATAGGTCGTCATACGTAATGTACACCTGTCCTTCCTTCTCAACCAACATTGCAATGAACATATCATCATCTCGCTGATGGGATATGTACGGTTATATCTATCGTTTCTTGGTTAGCGGGTTCACATGCGTCAGCTGTTATGCTGTCCAGCCTGTACTCTAGTCCTCACGCTGAGACTCCGTAACACGCGAAACCTTGTTCACAATCTGTGATTCATACTGGGCGAACGCAGGTACAACAGCCCATCCCCGCTCCTCCATCATCATTTGCAGCCGCAGCTTCCGTTCATTCAGCTGCCTGCGTGTGTCACCAATCTTCTGTTCATCTTCGGGAGTGCAGGCAGCGAGAAGCTGTTCCAAGCGAACGACTTCGCGTCCTACATGCAGCTCTTCCGGCAACAGGCCCGCATTCTGCATCATCAAATAAGCTGGTCTCAATTCCTCAGGAACATGCGACAAGTCTTTGAGCACCAGAGGCTTCCCCTTGCCTGGCAGCTCATCGAATCCACCTTCATTCATTGCCTCTTGAATCTTCTGCTCTGCCATCCATCCGATAATATCCATGATTGCACACCTCGCTATTCGACTACATCTAATGTAGACATACCCTGTAATAGGATACCACTAATCACCCCAGAATTTTAACTGGAAAATAATCGAGTAGGAGGGGCGACTAACCCCCGTCCTCTCACACCACCTCGCGATGGACACCCTTGCTCTTAGCTAATGGTAGGCGCTTGCCAGCCCCCATT
>NZ_MAIS01000086.1:0-28353 GCF_001680695.1 Paenibacillus sp. KS1
ACCCACCAATTATGTGATCAAAACGGCAGAGAATGCCGTTTTTTTGTTGCATCCTTTTCATTTTTCCGCTTACCAAACCTTGATCCTCCTCATAGAATCTTGCATCCCATGTCCCCTCCCCTAAGATTCGGTTGTTCATCGAAAATTTCACTTTACATTAAGGTTACATAGAATCTGGATTAAGTTTGCTCCTATATTCTGATGATGCACGAAAATGATACAGAGGAGAGAGCAAACAATGAATATGTTTTCCAAGCGCGTGACGGCCATCGCACTGACCCTCACCGTAGTAACCGGCTTGCTTAGCGGTACGGGTACAATATCGAAAGTATCTGCGGCTACGCCCGTAAACATAGGACTGCAAGACCCAAAAGAAGTGGAACAATTTGCCGATGAATTTTTTAACCGTCCAGAAATTAAGGACAGTATGGCAGGAGCTGCGTTTGTCGTCGTCAAGGGCGACAAGGTGCTGTTGAAGAAAGGTTACGGCTATGCAGATGTAGATAAAAAGCTCCCAGTCGATCCGGATCGAACCGTATTCCGTGTCGCTTCGATTTCCAAGGTAATCACCGCTACGGCCGTGATGCAATTGGCAGAACAGGGTAAAATCGATTTGAACAAAGATGTGTCTGTATACCTGGGAGATATTAAAATTCCAAATAAGACTGGCACTCCCCTAACCACGAAGCATTTAATGACGAATTCGACCGGATTCGAATTCGGGGACGGCTCCGAATTATCTACCGACGATTTAACTAGAGAAGCATCTATCAAGCAATATGTATCGGACAATACGCCTACAGTGATCCGCAAGCCTGGCCAGTACTACCGCTATGACAATCTAGGCTTTACGATTCAAGGTTACATCGTAGAGCAAGTGAGCAAACAGCCATTTGGTACATACGTGCAGGAGCATGTTTTTAAACCGCTAGGTATGACAAACAGCGATTTCCGCGTAACCTCGAACATTACGAAACACTTGGCCGTTCCATATAACGTGATGGGAGAAGCAATTCCCACTTACGCAACGGTACCGACAGAGCTTCCAGGGGGCGGCATGTTCTCTACTGGTGCTGATATGGCCAACTTTATGCTCGCCCATCTAAACGGCGGCAAGCTGGGTGATGCAACGATTCTTAAGACAGAAACAGCAGCAGAAATGCATAAGCCTCAGCTCGCCGTGCATGAGAAGCTGCCGAACATGGCCTACGGATTCGAATACGCCAATCAGCAGCAATACAACGGACGTTATCTCATTGAGAAATCCGGGGACATGGCCGGGTATCACAGCAATCTGTGGTTGATTCCTGATGAGAAGGTCGGCATTTTCGTTACTGTAAATAAAGATGTTGAGTTCCGCAAGGATTTGTTGGAAGCATTCATGGATCATTATTACCCGAAGAAAGAAGGCGCCCAGGCTCCTCATGAGCGAGCAACACGATCATTGGAAAAATTTGAGGGCATGTACAGCGATTTGCGAAATCGGATGTGGACCTCTCGGATTCGTGCCGAAGATGGCAAGCTTATCGTGAAGGATCCGTTTGGAGAGCACATACTGCATGAAATCGAGCCACTGCTCTTCCAAGATGAACAAGGCGTAAAAGCTGCATTCAAGTTAAATGACAGCGGCGAGGTAAAGGCATTTTATTACGACCTGAAATCAGATAGTTGGACCGAAAAATTAGCGGCGCCGCAGCAATATCAGGATGTTAATGACGACCATCCGTATGCTCCGTATATCTATCACTTGCGCCAATTGAAAGTCATTGATGACAGAAGCGGCGACAACCGCTTTCAGCCTGCACAAGCAATTACCCGGGAACAGTTTATCGGTTGGTTTATTCGATGGGCCGGGGTGTCTCCATCCAAGAGCAAGCCTGCTTTCATAGATATATCCGACAGTTCGTTTGCTAAAGAAATACAATCTGCTTATGAGCTTGGTGTCATTCAGAAGCCTGAGAGCGGCAAATTTCATCCGCAGGAATTGTTGACGCGTCAGGAAGCAGCGACTATTATATGGCGTATGGCATTCAACCATGTGGGTACAGGACCGAAAGAAGCCCGGCTCAGCGGCTCCACCGATACCTGGGCGCGCGAAGGCGTTCAGTTCGTCATTGCCAAGCAATTATTTGGGCCTGAAGTTATCCAAGGGAAAGACGGGGCGTTCGACTATCGATCCAAGCAGCCGATACTGAAGCAAGAAGCTGCAGCAATGCTGTCTACGTTCGCTGACAATTTATTCTAATTCAACACAACTCCCGATCCATCTGCGCTTAGCCGCAAGTGAATCGGGAGTTATTGTTGCATACATAGAGGTGGAACAACAAATGAAAACCATACTTATCATTGATGATGAAGCCGAGATTCGGGAACTGCTGACCATCTATTTGACCAACCACGGCTATGCCACGATTACAGCCGGGAACGGTGCCGAAGCGATGACCATCTTGCAGGAGCAGTCCATCGATTTGGTCATAGCCGATATTATGATGCCACAAATGGATGGCTTGGAATTGCTCAAAAAAACACGGCAGAATTCGCAAATTCCGTTTCTCTTTATTTCTGCCAAGTCTGACGATATGGATAAAATCTACGGCTTGCAGCTAGGGGCGGACGATTACGTGGGCAAGCCCTTCAACCCACTGGAAGTCGTCAGCCGCGTTCAAGCGCTGTTCAGGCGAATCGACTCTTTTGCCAAGGTGGATAGGCAGGAGCAGGAAGTTATCGAAATCGGAGATGTGAGGCTGAATACAAGGAGCTGCCAACTGTTCAAGTCCGGCATCCCAAGAGAATTGACATCATACGAATTCAAGATTGTGGAGCTTCTTATGAGAGAGGCTGGCAGAGTATTGACCAAAGCGCATATTTACGAGCAGGTGTGGGGCGAGGAATACATCGGAGACGAAAATTTAATTATGGTGTACATAAGCAAAATCCGTGAGAAAATTGAGGATAATCCGAGAAAGCCTGTTCATCTCATTACGATTAGGGGGTTAGGTTACCGTTTTGAAAAAAGCAAATAACCTCTCCGGTCGACGTCCCTTAAAACGGGTATTTTTTCGAAATTATGCAGTGATCTGCGTCCTGATGATAGCAGCGATTATTGTATCTCTCCTTAGCACGAACCTATTTATGAGGCGATATATAGATGAACTGGTCGTTGCTCAAATTAATGGAACGGATATTTATCGGTACCCTTTCCACAACATCAGTGGGCATTTGCTGGACAAGTACGGCGGTTGGTTCGAAATCGTGAATGAGTCAGGCGAGATCATTTTTGTCAAAGGAAACAAAGAGGACGACATCAAGCATTACGAAGACGGTCAAATGTATGCCAAGATAGATGTAGAGCGCAACGATGATGCAATCTCCTACCATGCATACCAAGCCAAAGGGCCGAACGGCGAATCTTATGTATTGCTGTGGAAAATTCCTGAGCGCTTGTTGAAATTATCAACTGCGACAACGATCTTTGGTGCATTGTTAGCTATTTTATTATTTATCCTGCTTTACTTTTACGCCCGCTATTCGGTTAGACAAGTGAAAAAGCCGTTGCGGCAAATCTTAGAAGGCATCAAAGAGATGGAGCACTTCAATTACACGAAGCGGCTTCATTATTCAGCCGAACAGGAATTCGCGGAAATACAAGATGCGTTTAACGGCATGGCTGAACGATTGCAGCGCACTTCTGCTGAGAAGGAAGCCGCCGAGAACAATAAGCGAAACATGCTGCTGCATCTATCGCATGATTTGAAGACGCCGATTACTTCGATTTACGGTTATTCGCAGCTTCTGTTGGACAATCAGGCATTGGAAGACAAGGATACCCGCAAATATATTCAATACATTTACGATAAGTCAGCTTATATGGCCAATTTGATTAAAGACTTATTTGAACTGGCGAAGCTGGATGACAAGCATACGGAATTGAGCAAAGAGAAAGTGAACATTACGAAATGGTTCCAGCAGCTCGTGGTGGAATTTTATCCGGAAATAGAAGAGAAGGGATTTGAGCTGGAAGCACATATCCCGGAAGAACCGCTCTATGTCAAGATGGACAAGATTCATATGAGTCGCGTCATCACCAACTTAATTAGCAATGCACTGCGATATAATCCAGCGGGAACGGTGCTCTATGTGTCATGTGCACGACAAGAAGGAAACGTTATACTGTGGATCGGAGACGACGGAATTGGCGTTCAGGAGCCGATCAAAGAACATATTTTCGAGGAATTCATCCGCGGCGATGGGCCGATCAAAGACAGTACAGGCTTAGGTCTCGCCATTTGCAAAAAAATCATAACGCTCCATGATGGCACGATTGAATTAACGCAGGATCAGTGTTACCATACCTTGTTTCAAATCACGTTGACTATTACGGAGGACTAGAGTCCCTTCACGATGTCGGGCATCACCTTCAGGCTTCGATACCACGGATCGTTTGCATGCCGGGATCTAGCCCATTGCAATAATAGCTCCAGTTTGAAGTATCCCTTTTGGTGTTGCACCCTTTACAAACGGATCATCACGTGTATAATGAAAGCTGTCAAGCATATGAACGATGGAACAACTGCATAGTGAATTTCGAACACTAGGGGTGCTGTAACAAGCTGAGAGACAGCGGCAACGCTGTTAACCCTTATAACCCGAACTAGATAATACTAGCGTGGGGAAGTGTAGTCGACTGATTGATATAAGTTGCGGCTTCATCATGTTCGTCATTGCATGAAGCCATGTTATACCCTTGTATCCTCAAGCGTAACTGCACCGACTCACGGTGCAGTTTTTTGTTGTCTGCTGACCACAATTTGATTCGTCAGGGAGGATATAAGTTATGAGTCAGTTATCTTGTGGTACAAGCCGCATCGTTGGTTGTCGCTTTTCCATCTATCCGATGAGCGATCGCTTTGTTGAACTTATTTTAGGAGCGTTGCGAGACACAGACATGTCCAAGGTATGGTGCCATACCGATGATGTCAGCACTTGGGTTCGTGGGCGCAGTGAACACGTATTCGATGTCGTTCAGTCTATCTATTTACATAGCGCGGCAAGTGGAGAACATGTTGTGCTGAATGCTACGTTCTCTGTTGGCTGTCCGGGCGACACACAAGGAGATGCCTTCATGAGTACGGACGAAATTCGAATGAATGCGGAACGATATCAAGCGATTCCTCTCAAGGTCGCAGCTCATTTTGCACTCTATCCGCTCGGAACGGCAGATTACATGGATACGATCTATGAGATCATTGGCCTTGCTAAGGAAGAAGGCACTTTCGATGAGAGCGCTCATTATGCAAGCCGCTTAGAAGGAGATGCACAGCGAGTATTCGCTACACTTGAGCATGCCTTTAATCGGGCGAGAAAATCAGACAAGTCCCATGTGGTGATGACAACTACGATGTCAGCCAACAGCCCTTCCACAAGGTAGCAGCTGAAGAAAAAGAATTTCCAAAATGCAAACTACAAACCCAACGGACTCATCCGATCATCGTTCTAAGAAAAGAGGAATGTTCATGAATTCGCGAAACAGTCAATGGAAATTACGAGATATCGTCGTTCTCAGTTCATTATCTGTCGTGTTTGCCGTCATTTATCTGCTCTTCCTGCAAATAGGCAATGTGCTTGTTGGCTTTATGGGGCCAATGGGATATGAAGTCATCTTCGGCATTTGGTTTATCGTATCGATCATCGCCACCTATATTATCCGCAAACCGGGGGCTGCGGTTATTTCAGAGACAGTCGCTGGATTGGTTGAGGTATTAATCGGCAACGCCGTAGGACCTATTTTGATTGTATCCGCCCTTATTCAAGGTTTAGGCGCCGAAGCCGTATTTGCCGCTACAAGATATCGGAATTATTCAACCAAAGTGCTCATGCTGGCTGGGGTGGGCTCCGCTGTATTCAGCTTCGCGTGGGGGTATTTCCGCAGCGGTTATGCGGCCTACTCTGTTGGTCTCATCATCGCGATGTTCGTCGTTCGCTGTATAAGTGGCGCACTCATCTCAGGTCTGCTTGGCAAATGGATTGCGGACGCCTTGGCCAATACAGGAGTTCTTAGAAGCTTCCCAATTGCAAAGGGGCAGCGATAACATGGCAAGCCCAGCGCTTCTCAATTCCAAGCACCCAGCACAATTGACTATACAACATGACGTCGAGCACGGATCTCATATTGCACTGGAAGCCACTGATCTGACACTCGCCTTCGAGACCGAAGGCGAGCCCGTCTTATCCAACATCAATGTCACCCTGCATGAGGGGGAAACCGTTCTGCTGCTAGGCCCAAGCGGATGCGGCAAGAGCTCGCTAGCCTTCTGCCTTACCGGTCTGTATCCACATGCAATAGACAGTCTCGTTGAAGGCAGTGTCCTCGTGTACGGCAAGCCAATCGAACAGTACGATTCTGGTGAAGCGGCCCAGCATATCGGAATTGTATTTCAAGATTTCGAAAGTCAGTTCTGTATGCTGCGTGTAGAAGAGGAAATAGCCTTTTGCCTAGAAAATCGGGATTGTCCTCGAACTGAGATGGAATCCATGATTCAAGAGGTATTAGAAAAGGTGGGATTACTCGCATGGCGCCATGCGTATATCCACGAGCTATCGGGAGGCATGAAGCAGAAGCTGGCTCTCGCCTGCGCTCTAGCCCTTCGCGTGCATGTGCTTGTGTTGGATGAGCCCACCTCGAATCTCGATCCGTATACAAGACACCAATTCGCTGCGCTCATTGCAGAGCTGGCACGCAAGGAAGGGATGGCTCTGCTCATCATTGAGCACCAATTGGACGATTGGATCGGTATGGCGAATCGCCTGCTCGTGATGGATGAGGATGGAGCTCTCGTCTTTGACGGGCTTCCTGCCTCCTATTTCAGGCATCATGCATCTGAAGCCAAGTCACGCGGTATCTGGCTTCCGCAAGCGCTGGAACTGCAGCAATTCATCCGTGAGTGGTTTAATCGCAGCAACAGTAGCGATAGCAGCAACCATGACGATAGTAGTAACATTTTCGATTTCAGCAATTATGATGAGCAGTTCGTTCATCAGCATCTCGAGTCCGCAGAACCCGCACTAACCGACGAGGATCTACTGGACCTGATGCTGTCGCTCCCTGAATCCGCGCAGCAGGATGTGATGCGTATCCTAACATCAGCTCAATCGAACGGTTCCCCACGGGAGCCTGAGAAAGTCCTGCAAGCGAACAACCTTGTCTATCGGCGTAAAGGGAGAGTAATCCTCGATCACGTGTCCCTTACTCTGCATGCAGGGGAATGGGTGGCACTTGTCGGTCCGAACGGAGCTGGGAAGTCTACGCTCGCTTCCCTCTTGTCTGGATTGACACAGCCGGAGGAAGGTCAAATCATCCTGAATGGCATGCCTCTTCATCGATATGCAGAGCGGGAGCTGAGAGCCTTCATCGGATATGTATTCCAGAATCCAGAGCATCAGTTCATTACCGATACCGTGTTCGATGAACTTGCATTCGGGATGCGCTTGCAGCTTCTGAGCGAAGAAGAAGTACAGCAGCATGTTGGAGAAGCCTTGACACGCTTCCGCTTGAACAAGGTTGCCAATGCCAATCCCTTCTCCATCAGCCAAGGGCAGAAGCGAAGACTTAGTGTCGCTTCCGTTTTTACCGACAGCCAACAGCTATTGTTATGCGATGAGCCGACATATGGACAAGACGCTTATACATCCAAGCAGCTGATGGACACCCTCCAAGAACGAACCCAAGCAGGAGCTACTGTCCTGATGATCACGCATGATATGGAGTGGGTTCAGACCTATGCGGATCGAATTATCGTGCTAGATGATGGTTGCATACGGTTTGACGGCAGCCCTTCCAAGCTGTGGAGGGAGCACCCTGAGCTCGTGGAGAAGTGTCATCTGCGAATGCCGATGAACTTCGCGGTGGCATCTCGCCTACTTGCACAGACGTCAGGTATCGAAGGAGGAGATCATCCTGATACTCCATGATTGGAATCCAAGCATTAAGGGGCTTGCGATCATTATAGCGGTTATTATGCTGTCATTGACGTTCGATCCGGTTACACCGCTTGCAGCACTTGTCTACATCGTTCTATTTACATTCCTATTAGGGAACATATCATGGCGTAAATGGCTGCTTAGCTTCTGCCCCTTCCTCATTATGGGCATCGGCTACGTGTGGACGGCTCTCGTCTTCCCGCGTTCTGCCGATCCCGCTTCAAGTGCCATTCTATGGAAGTGGGGGTCGTTCATCATTACAGAGGCCACGTTCCAGCAGGCGATATCACTCGGACTCAGAGTGCTTATCTTCTCCGCCTTGTCGCTCATCTTCATCTTGACGACAGATCCTGTTCGCTTCATGCTGAGCCTGATGCAGCAGTGCAAGCTGTCGCCCAAGTGGGCATACGGTATTCTGGCAGGCTATCGCTTCCTACCCTTCTTCAAGGAAGAACTGCGCATCATACAGGATGCCCACCGCATGCGAGGCATAGAACGGGAGCGTGGCTGGAAGAGCAAGCTGCGGGCATGGAAGCGTTATGCAATTCCACTGCTCGCTTCAGCTATCCGCAAGTCGGAGCGTGTAGCTGCCGCCATGATATCGAAGGGACTCACAGGCCGACGTGGAAGAGCTTATTATGTGAAGCTTCGAGTTACATGGAAGGATTGGGCCTTGCTCTTCCTTCTGCTAGGCGGAATCGCGTTATGCTACTACGTATCCTGGAAACTTGGGTTCGTACAATGGTATCAAGGACAATTGTGACACAGTATGACACCCTTTTCGTACATCCTGCATAACATATCTAAGCACATTGTGTGTTCCGCTATTATGCGAAAAGGAGGTCTTTCTATGCCTAAAAAAATCACACCTAAGAAGATTACGTCTAAGACGTTATCCCCCCATTACTCCAAAAGTGTAAAGTTCTTAAAAAAATTCGTAAAGATAAAGGCCAAAAACGGTAACATATATACAGGCACCATCGTGAAAGTAGATAAAAAGAGAGTGTACTTAAAGGTCAACTCCGTAAAGCATGCGGGAAAAGTACACACTTCATTTTTCCCTTTCATCTTGCCGTTGGTGCTCTTTGATCTCCTTGCTATCGTGCTGCTTGATACCCGTAGACGAATTATTTTTTAACGGTCTATTCTCCCTCAAATTGTTGAGGGAGTTTTTATTTGGCAATCCGCACAGTAATAGATTGCTCTATAAAATATAACAAACCCCTCAAGCATATGTTGCTTAAGGGGTTCTGGTATGAATTATTTATCTGGATGTTCGCCAAGGGCGTTCTTCGACAGAAGATGATTCAGTTCCTTCATAAACATGCTGATATCCTTGAACTGACGATAGACCGATGCGAACCGCACATAAGCAACTTCATCTACTGGATAGAGCTGCTCCATGACGAAATCACCGATGACACGGCTGTCTACCTCCGCATGGGCGGTATCGCGCAGCTGCTTCTCGACCTCCGAAGCAATCATCTCCAGCCGTTCCACAGATACGGGACGCTTCTCACAGGCACGAATAAGTCCGCGCAGCATCTTATCCCTACTGAACTCTTCCCTGCTTCCATCCTTCTTAATAACGATGAGCGGAGTCTCCTCCACCATCTCGAATGTAGTAAAGCGTCTGCTGCACAGCTCGCACTCCCGCCTGCGGCGAATAGACTTATTGTCGTTCGCTGGACGAGAATCAAGTACCTTTGTTCCTAAGTGGTCACAATAAGGACACTTCATTTTCGTTCCTCCGTTCTACTCTTGATGTTTATCACAATTCACTTTTTAAAAAGTTACCAGTGGTTACCTGTAATGATCTTTGAAAGAATGCACACAATACAATTACCAACCGCAAGGAGGTGAATCAAATGAGCCAAAACAATCGTTCCAGCAACAACTTGGTCGTACCTCAAGCGACTGCAGCTCTTGAACAAATGAAGTTCGAGATCGCACAAGAGTTGGGCATTGCCATCCCATCTGACGGATACTATGGCAACATGGCAACTCGTGACACGGGTTCTATCGGGGGTTACATCACGAAGCGCCTTGTCCAAATCGCTGAACAATCTCTTGCAGGTCAATACAAATAATGACGGAAGAAGCGTCGGACATCATGCGCGATAACGGTATCGGCTTGTCCGATGCTTCTTCTTCATTCTACTTCATTTTCGGATAGATGTTTTTATACTTATCATAATAATGGATAACACGCTGTACGTACAACTTTGTTTCCCCATATGGAATTTGCTGCTTGGCTGTGTCATAGCTGCCGTCCCATACTTTGTTGCGAATCCATTTGTTCACATTGCCGGGACCCGCGTTGTAAGCAGCGATCGCCGCTATCCAATTCTCATTGAATTGCTTATGCAGCGATTTTAGATACCATGTGCCAATAAGAATATTGGGGTCGGCCGTATTTTTCAATTCGTCCAAAGACCAACGATTATTCATCTTCAGCTGCTCCATCGCCCATGTGGCCGTTTCCGGCATCAGCTGCATGACTCCAATCGCTCCCTTGCGAGATTCGCGCCCCGCTTGGAAGTTCGTCTCCACTCGAATGATAGCAGCCACAAGCAGAGGATCTACATCATATTTAGCTGCATATTTGCGGATCTCGTCTTCATATGCAATCGGGTACATCCATCTCCCCAGCCATTGCGACTGAACGAACAGCAAGAACAGCATGCCCACAAACAACAGCAATAGCACTCTCTTTTTGCGGAGCATTTTCATCATACGATTCATGGCAAGCCTTTCTCCGACCAGAAATGGTCGAGCTGCTTGATCGTATCTTCCAGCGAACCGCTATTGTCGATAATAATGTCCGCCAGCTCTCGCTTTTTCTCCATACTCCACTGAGCATTCAGCCTCTGTTCAGCTTCGCGCTCGCTCCAACCGTCCCGTTCCATTAGACGCTGTAATTGAACACTTTTTGGAACATACACTACCAATATCGAATCGAACATCTCGCTTAGACCTGACTCATACAGGAGCGGAATATCAACGACAACAAGACGTTCTGGATAGTCCGTCTCATATTGATGCATTTGACGCTGGATTTCCTTCCGGATAGCCGGGTGGGTGATGCTTTCTAACGCTTTGCGACTTGTCTCATCTGCAAAGACAACCTCCCCTAATCGCTTCCGATTGAGCGTTCCGTCCGCAAGCAGCATGCCCGATCCGAAATGCACCGCAATTTGTTCCAACACGGGACTGCCAGGGAGAACGACTTCCCTGGCAATCTTATCAGCATCAACCAGCAGAGCGCCTCGCTCCACTAGTAATCGGGAGACGGTGCTCTTGCCGGAAGCAATGCCTCCGGTTAACCCGATGTTCATGCCTTCACCTCATTCTATAATAATGCCGCTTACGTCAGCAGCTTAATAATCCCCATTATAATTAACATCAGTCCTGGCACAAATGACAGCTTCCCAATCCAGCGCGCGCCTGCGAATGCAATCCCAACATGAATGCCGAATCGCAGAAATATGCCGCTGAATAAGGCAATAACAATCGCGGTCATGAGTGCAGGATAGCCTAACAGCGCGGCTCCTATACCCGCTCCAAATGCATCCAACGACAACGCTACTCCAAGCCACGCAGCCTCTATTGCACTAATGGTGCCCGAACGATCCATGTCCGCTGCGCTTGGAGTCTTCAATATTTGAATGACAACGCCCAGGCTCTTCAATTGAATGCGCACCACTTGCTTCGGCTCATCCCCCATCGGAATAGATGAAACTGAAGAGGATTGAACAACTGCTGATATATGCATCTGATCTGCTGCCGCATCTTCACTGCTTGCTATCTGATCCAACGGAGCATCCTCATCGTGCGATGAGCGAAGCAGCTGCAGGATAGCCCAACAGCCAATCCCGACAAGAATAAGTGATCCGATCCATTGAGCTACAGCAGGAGATACATACTGAATAAGCAAGTTGCCCACTTGCATCGACAGTAGAATGACCAGGCCAGAGCAGCATGCAATGACAGCAATTGAAGTCCAAGGGATGCGGAGCCGGCGCAATCCGTAGGTCATTCCTACTCCGAAGCTATCCAGACTCAATGCAAAAGCCAGGATGAACAAAGATACTGTATGAATAAGCAACTACCGTTCCCTCCCGCTAGGCAGTTCCCAAGCTAGTGCAAACTAGCGTACAACTCACAGCTTAGGAATCCCGATTTACCATATCATATGGGCAAGAGTGGATAAGAGTGCTTATTCAACTTTTCAGTTTACCTAGGTTTCCATTACTTAGAACGATGCTGGCATACCGGGCAGTAATGGGTACCCCGACCGCCGACTACTGTCTTCTCAATGATACTGCCGCATTGAACACAAGGTTGCCCTTGACGTCCATACATTTGCAGCTGATGCTGGAACATCCCCATTTCCCCTTGGCCATTCACATATGACTTGATAGAAGAGCCGCCAGCTTCAACCGCTTCCTTAAGGGTATCAATAATCGCGCGATGCAGAAGCGCGTACTCTTCGTCCGTAAGCTCATCTGCCGCACGATTCGGGTGAATGCCTGCTCTGAACAGAGCTTCATCCACATAAATATTT
Source organism: Paenibacillus sp. KS1 (assembly GCF_001680695.1). Taxonomy (NCBI): domain Bacteria; kingdom Bacillati; phylum Bacillota; class Bacilli; order Caryophanales; family Paenibacillaceae; genus Paenibacillus; species Paenibacillus sp. KS1. The sequence goes on from NZ_MAIS01000086.1 coordinate 12,545, forward strand.
CCGATTCCTACTACGATGTTCTGATTCAGCAGGACTGGCTTAATAAAGCTGCGTCGTCTTCTCATCGCTTCTGCGAAGCGTTCGACGGTAAATTCCGGAGACAAGGGTTCTACTCCCAGCTTATGAAGAGGAGGCTGCTCCCATTCCTCACCTGCTGCGAATAGATGAATCGTACCGAATTGGCGGACATCCTTATAACGCAGCTCAGTACCGTCATCGAAATGGAAAATAACATGCGTATGCTTCTCAACTGGCTCATTAGCAGCATATACGCCGTAGCGTCCTTCCATACGCAGATGGGATACAAGAACAAGCCCATCCAGCAGGATCCGCAAGAACTTGCCCCTGCGTTCAACCCGTTCAATCGTGTGACCCTTCAATGCATCACAAAATTGCTCTATTTCTGACGGCCGCTGGATAATACGAGGCAGCGTAACCGTTACCCGCTCAATCCGCTTTCCAGCGACCAATGTATTTAATGTTTGTTTGACTGTTTCTACTTCCGGCAATTCCGGCATGTCCAATCACCTCTTGATATATTCATTATACCGAAAAAGCCGCTCTCATGTAGGCTTGGCGGTTATTACATCGTTCTCGCTCACCGCCTTGGCTTACGTTCTACTTCGCTTCATACCAATTCTCGCCGCTGTTTACATCTGCTCGTAGCGGAACACAGAGCTCAATAGCCGATTCCATTACTTCAGGAACAAGCTTCAACATCGTCTCCATCTCTTCATCTGGAACCTCGAATACCAATTCATCGTGTACTTGCAGCAGCATGCGGCTCTTCAGCCCCGCTTCGCGCATACGAGCATCCATCTGAACCATAGCGAGCTTAATAATATCTGCGGCCGTTCCTTGAATCGGAGTATTCATCGCCGTCCGCTCTGCGAATGAACGCAGATTGAAGTTGGAAGCATGAATATCCTTCAGGTACCGTCTGCGCTCCAGCATTGTCTTCACATAGCCGTCTTGGCGAGCGAGCTTCACGATATCTTCCATATACTGCTTAACGCCTTGGAATACAGCAAAATACTGCTCGATAAACTGCGCTGCTTCCTTGCGCGTAATATTCAAGTTCTGAGACAGTCCGTAATCACTAATCCCGTATACAATCCCGAAGTTAACCGCCTTCGCCGAACGGCGCATGTTGGCGTCAACCTGCTCAGGAGATACACCGAATACGTCCATCGCGGTCTTCGTATGAATGTCCATGTCATGCAGGAAAGCTTCCTTCAGCTTCTCGTCTCCCGAGATATGAGCCAATACACGAAGCTCAATCTGAGAGTAATCGGCAGCAACGATATGCCATCCCTTCTCCGAAGGAACAAACGCCTGACGAATCTTGCGTCCTTCCTCAAGCCGAACGGGAATATTCTGCAGGTTCGGATATTGGCTGCTTAGCCGTCCGGTCGCTGTAATGGTCTGACGGAAGTAAGTGTGGACATTGCCCGTTTCCTTGCGCACTTCCTTCAGTAATCCTTCAATATACGTCGATTGGAGCTTCGTCATTTGACGGTAATGCAGAATCAGTGGAATAATCTCGTGGTAAGGCTCCAGCTTCTCCAATACTTCCGCATCTGTGGAATATCCGGTCTTCGTCTTCTTGATGACAGGAAGTCCGAGCTTATCGAATAGAATCTCACCAAGCTGCTTCGGCGATCCAACATTAAACTCCGTACCCGCGAGCTCATAAATACGCTTCATTGTCGTCTCAATTTGTTCTGTAAACTGCGTACCTAATTGATTCAGCGCATCTGTATCGACTTGAATGCCGGTCTTCTCCATCTGCGCCAGTACGCGAGACAATGGAAGCTCCAGGTCAAAATAAAGCCGGTTCATTTCCTGCTCCTGGAGCAATTGCTCCATCACAGGCTTCAGCTGGCGAACAAGCTTGCCCTTGCGAGCAGCGTGCAGCGCAACAGTCTCAAGTTCAGGAACCTTGAACTTGGCGCCCTTCCCGTACACTTCTTCATCCGTCGGGCTAGACGACAAGCCGTACTTCTCCGCAATCGCTTGAAGGGACAGTGCCGCATCATCCGGGTTGAGCACATAGGAAGCAAGCTGAGCATCGAATGCGGAGCCATCATAGGGAACGCCTGTCCAATGCAGCACCAATTCCGCATAATGCATATCGTAGCCGCTCTTCGGCTTCCCTTGATCCGCGATCCATTCCCGCACGAACTGTGCCTCGTCAGATAGAAGCTCCTCACGGGTCAAGAACCAGTTGGACTCCTCTTCCGCGATAAGCACACCAATAAGCTCTGCTTGATGTGGATTGTCTCCATGCGCTTCCACGATGATTGTATCCGCGGAAGCAATTATCTGCTTCAACCCACTGAAATCGCCATTCACGAGCTGCACGTTCAATTTATCCTCAGACAGCTCTTCATCAGCAGGTGCTGATGCAACCGTGCCGCCCTCGATCAGGCCGATCTTCTCCATACGCTCAATAATTGACTTGAACTCGAGCTTCTGCAGCATCGGAATCGCCGTGTCCGCTTTAATGCCGTGATACGCCATCTCCTCATGGCTCTTCTCCAGCGGCACCTCACGGAAGATCGTTGCAAGCTTCTTGCTCATGCGTGCGTCTTCAGCATGATTAATGAGGTTCTCCTTCATCTTGCCCTTCAGCTCGTCCACATGCTCAAGCACACTCTCTACGCTGCCGAATTGATGCAGCAGCTTAAGAGCCGTCTTCTCTCCAATACCGGGCACACCCGGAATATTGTCCGAGGAATCGCCCATTAGGCCCTTCATATCAATAATTTGTAATGGCTCAATGCCATACTTCTCCTGCAAAGCTGCTGGTGTATATTTCTCAATCTCCGTCACACCCTTGCGCGTGAGCAGAATCGTAACCTGATCAGAAGCAAGCTGGAGCATGTCCTTATCCCCGCTCACAACCGCCATCTCAATTCCTTGCTCATTCGCTTCGCGAGTCAAGGTACCGATAATATCATCCGCCTCGTATCCGCTCATCTCGAAATGAGGAACACCAAGCGCATCAAGGAGCTGCTTCAAGACAGGGAACTGCTCTGACAGCTCAGAAGGCGTCTTCTCCCGACCGCCCTTATAGTCCTTGTAATCTCCATGTCGGAATGTCTCCTTGCCAGCATCAAATGCAACCAGCAAGTGGGTCGGCTTCTCTTCTTCAATAACGCGAAGAAGCATCGTCGTGAATCCGTATACAGCATTTGTATGTAATCCTTGAGCATTCGTCAGAGGAGGCATTGCAAAGAAAGCGCGGTAAATAATATTGTTGCCGTCAATAATGATCCATTTATCCATTGATTCATGCACCTCAATCCATTCTCTACCTTCATGATAGCATAGCCAGTACTAGAAAAGAAAATGATGATATTATGGGAAAAAAATAACCGACCGGGTGATCCGCGGTCGGTTGGAGGATGGAGAATAAGATGACATATTCATCAATAATTCCATATGATTAATTATTCAGATCAGGGCGTTGGTTCGTCACAAGATAGACGACCGCCTCACCGATGTTAGTCGCATGATCGGCAATCCGTTCGATGTAGCGTCCAACGAAGGTAAGCAGCATCGCCTGAGATGCATTTTGCGGATTCTCCACAACGTACGTCAACAGCTCCCGGAAGATCTGGCTGTACAACTGGTCGACGAGGTCATCGTCCTTCGCCATTTTGTAAGCAAGATTCACGTCTTCCTTAATGTAAGCTTGAATCGACTCCCTGATCATCAGCTGTACCGTCTCCGCCATGCGAGGCAAGTCGATCAACGGCTTCATGAGCGTCTGGCCTTCCATGCGCAGCACAACCTTCGCTACGTCAATCGACAGATCTCCCATCCGCTCCAGATCATTGGAGATGCGGAAGGAAACGAGAATGCGGCGCAAATCCTTCGCAACAGGCTGCTGTGTCAAAATCAACTTCGATCCCAGATCGATAATTTTCTCCTCAATGCGATTCAGCTCAGCATCCTCGGAAATGATTCGCTTGGCACGCTCGACATCCATATTCTTCAATGACTCAATTGATTCCGACAAGGCACGCTCTACCCGCGTTCCCATCTCTTCAAGCAATGTACTTAGTTCTTCTAAGGCCAAGTCGAACTCTCTCCGCTTGATCATTTGCAGCTACACTCCTTATCCTTCTTATCAAATTTAGCCGAAGCGGCCTGTAATGTAATCCTCTGTCCGCTTATCAGTTGGATTCGAGAACAACGTCTCCGTATGATCGAATTCAACGACTTCCCCGTTCAAGAAGAACACCGTCTGATCCGATACACGAGCAGCTTGATGCATATTGTGCGTAACCATAACAATCGTGTACTTATGCTTCAGCTCTTGAACAAGCTCTTCAATCTTCAGCGTAGAGATTGGATCCAAGGCCGAAGTCGCCTCGTCCATCAGCAGAATGTCAGGGTTGACTGCCAATGCGCGCGCGATACAGAGACGCTGCTGCTGACCACCAGACAGACTGAAGGCAGAGCGCTTCAAGTAGTCCTTTACTTCATCCCACAGTACAGCTTGCTTCAAGCTCTGCTCAACAATCTCATCCAGCTTCGCTTTGCTGCGGATGCCATGAAGACGCGGGCCGTAAGCAATGTTGTCATAAATCGACTTCGGAAATGGGTTCGGCTGCTGGAATACCATACCTACTTTTTTGCGAAGTGTTTCCACATCAACTTCGTTGCTGTAGATATCTGTCCCACCAATCGCAACTGTTCCTTCAATACGCGTGCCTATGATCATGTCGTTCATGCGGTTCAATGTACGAAGCAACGTAGATTTCCCGCAGCCGGACGGTCCGATGAACGCAGTGACTGCCTTCTCCGGAATCGTCATAGTGACATTTTTCAAGGCATGATACGTACCGTAGTACAAGTTTAAGTTCTTAATGTCGATTAACGTCTGTAAGGCAGTCGCTGTGCTCATGCTATCGTCTCCTTAAATATGTTTCTGATATTTATTGCGTAGAATAACTGCTGAGATATTCATAATGATAAGCAGCGCCAGAAGCACGATGATGCCTGCTGCAGCCAGTTCATGGAATGCAAGTTGCGGTCTAGATACCCAGTTGAAGATTTGAATCGGCATAACGGTAAACTGATCCATAATGCTCTCTGGCAGAAACGCAACGAAAGTCAATGCCCCAATCATAACGAGCGGTGCTGTCTCCCCGATTGCCCGGGACAATGCCAAGATAACGCCTGTCATAATACTGGAAATCGAAGACGGAAGCACAGAACGGGATACCGTCTGCCATTTCGTTGCACCGAGAGCGAATGAAGCATCCCGGCGCGCCCTAGGTACTGCACGGATGGCTTCCTGTGCAGACACGATAATAATCGGCAGCACGAGCAGCGTCATCGTAAGCGCTCCGGAGAGCAAGCTGCGTTCCAGAGCCAATCCGCGTACGAAAATTGTTAATCCCAATATCCCGTACACAATGGATGGAACCCCGGCCAACGTACTAATATTCAGTTGAATTAACCGTGTTAGCCTATTCTTCTTCGCGTATTCCTCAAGATAGATCGCCGCTCCTACGCCGAGGACGAACGAGATAGGAGCCATAATAAGCACCATGTAAATGGAACCGACAATTGCTGATTTCATCCCAGCCTTCGCAGCCATTCGCGAAGGGTAATTCGTAAATAGATCAAGGTTCAAACGAGACAATCCATCCATCATTATCTGAATCAGCAAGGCCATTAGCGCAATAATACCGATAGAAGTTGCCACCAGGAACAGGATATGAAGCACAAGGTCTACTTTCCGGCGGGTACCAATCTGTTTGCGGTTTGCATCTTGAAACATACTCATTAGCTTAGTACTCCTCCCTGAAGCGTCTTGCTACCCACAGCGCCAAAATATTAAGCAGGAACGTAATCACGAACAAGGTCATACCAACAGCAAAGATCGTTCCATACTCAATGGAGCCATGCGGTGTATCTCCCATGCTGACCTGTACAATATAAGCCGTCATCGTCTGGATGCTCTCTAGCGGATTCCAGGTCAAATGCGGTGTTGCACCTGCAGCAATCGTTACAATCATCGTCTCGCCAATTGCGCGCGAGAAGGCAAGTACAGCGGATGATACGATACCCGAGAAAGCTGCTGGAACCACAATTTTCAACGCAACCTCAAATCTTGTTGCCCCGAGTGCATATGCCCCATTTCGCAAGCTGCGCGGTACTGCCGACATCGCATCCTCAGACAAGGAAGAGACCATCGGAATAATCATAATCCCGACAACAAGACCTGCGCTTAACGCATTGAACATTCCCGTCGATGGGAAAATAAACTTCAACAACGGCGTAACGAAGGTTAGAGCAAAATAACCGTAGACAATCGTTGGGATACCAGCCAAAACTTCAAGAATCGGCTTCACAATTTTGCGAACACGAGTAGGTGCATATTCGCTCAAGTAGATTGCACTTGCAAGTCCAATCGGTATCGCAACCAGACAAGCAATAACCGTAATCATTAACGTACCACCTAGCAGCGGCAGGATGCCGAAGGACTTCGGTGATATGAGCGGGCTCCACGTTGTACCGAACAAGAATTCTGTAATCTTGACTTGCTTCAAGAAAGAGAACGTTTCAGAAAAGAGCGTGTAAACAATCCCGATGGTTGTCGCTACAGACAAAGCGGCACATAGAAATAATAAAATCGGAACAATTTTATCGGTTACATGCACTTTGCCATTTTTGAATGATATCGTCGTCTCTCGCTGCGGGAGATTACCCTGCATAGCCCTAACCTCTCTTTGCGTTCTTTTACAATTCGTTAACATTGACTTCGTGAAAATGTGATGCCTCAAACATCTGTTTTTGGAGAGACATCACATTTCACTGCTAGTATGATGCTGACTATAACCGAAATCGAAGTCAGTACTTCTCTTATTTCAACAAGTTCATTTGCTCATCATATTTTTCTTGTGGAAGTGCTACGTATCCGACTTCCTTCGCGATGTTGCCTACATTTTTCATATAGTAATCAACGAATGCTTTCACTTCTGGCTGCTCCAGCTTCTTCTTGTTCACATAGATGAAGAGCGGGCGGGACAGTGGTGCATAACTTCCATCTTTAATTGTCTCTTCAGAAGGAGCGATTGCGCCTTTGCCGCCGTCAACTGGTATCAGCTTCAGCTTGTCTTGATTCTCTTCGTAGTAGGAGAAGCCGAAGTAGCCCATAGCGTTCTTATCACCAGATACCCCTTGCACGATAGCATTCGTATCGGCACTGAATGTGATTTGCTTGTCATTGCGGCTCTCTTGTGCTTTGCCGTTGATTTCTTCAGTGAAGTAGTCGAATGTGCCGTGGTTTGTATCCGGCGAGTAGATTTTAATGTCTTCTGCTGGCCATCCTGCACGAACGTCAGCCCATGTTTTTACTTTCGAGTTAGGCTCATAGATTTTCTTCAGTTCATCTGTTGTAATGTGATCCACCCAAGTGTTGTCCTTATTCACTACGATGGACAAGCCATCATAGGCCACAGACAATTCCAAGTAGTCGATCCCTTTTTCTTTTGCAGCAGCTGCTTCTTTTTCTTTGATTGGACGAGAAGCGTTGCTGATTGCTGTCTCGCTATTAATGAAGCGTTTGAAACCGCCGCCTGTACCTGCTGTACCAACCGATACGCGTACTTCGCCGTTCTCTTTGCCGAACTCTTCTGCAATCGCTTCTGCGATTGGATATACTGTGCTGGATCCATCTATTTCGATCGTGCCTGTCAACTTCTCAGGGCTAGTCGTTTCCTTCGCCGAATTGTTCGTTTCCGTTGTTGCCGCGTTGTTTCCTTGATTTGCAGAAGCATCATCCTTCTTGCCTCCACAAGCAGCCAATACTACTGTCAACGCTGCTACGAGCGTGAGCATCATGATTTGTTTTCCCCATTTTTTCAAGACAATCCACTCCTTTTGATTGATTCCCATGTGTTGTGTTGTAATGTATTCGTTGTTTGTCTCACATCTAGTATGTTAATGGCTGTTTGTTAAGACTGTTTGGTTTATTTGTTAACGGAATGTAAAAAAATCAATCTTGTGCTGACATTGTCTGTAACTGTCGATTTGCCTCATTCGCTGTCACAGCCATGCGTGCTGCGTAAGCATCAACCTGATCCAATCGATTGCGATTTTCTGCTATGGCACGGAACAGTTGCTCGAACTTGGACAAGGCAGCGTTCAACCCTTCAAGCGTCGTATTCACTTCGGAATGAGCCTGATCGCCAGTTGTAATCGTCAGCGTTAAAGCTTCCATCATCTGATGGAGCGTCTCATCGATTTGCTCCGTGGCTGCCTTGGTTAACGAAGCCAGCTTGCGCACCTCGGACGCAACCACCTCGAACCCGCGCCCATGCTCCCCTGCACGCGCAGCTTCAATGGATGCATTGAGCGCCAGCATATGACAAGAATCTGACCATGAGCGAATAACGCTGACGGCATCCGCCACCGCTGTTGTATGCTCTGTCAATTTCTTTGTTTGTCTTGCCTGATTCTCCACACGTATTGACACTTGTTGAAATGCTGAAGATACCTGATCAAGCACAGTCTTTCCCGTCAATGTTTCGTCGATCATCCGATCTGCGTGCGATTTGCCATCTGCTGAAGCTTGGCGGACATGCTCTGTTTCTGTTAATATGCTGTGCAATGCTCCCCGCGTGGACGTAATAACCTCCGATTCCTTCTGCTTCGCTTCGAGTCGTATTTGATTGGATAAGGATGACAGCTGCTTGGAGGTGAGTATTCCGACATATTTACCCCCACGTGTGACCACAATACTGTCGTACATTCGTTCCTCAGAACGGGACGCTGACATATCCAATAGTTGTTCAGTTTCAATACCGCATTCGACAATGAGCGCCTCATTATCCATTACGCGTACAATTGGTTTTTCGTAATAAAGTGCAGGAGAGAACCGCTTGCTCATTTTTTCATGGAATCTCTCCCGCATCACAATGCCAATCGGTTCAGAATGTTCATTTCCTATGACAAGGCAGCGCAGCGAGCCATCCTCTCGAAATCGATGTTCCGCTTCTTCAATGGTGGTGCTGGCAAGAATGATCGGTGCGAATTGAATGAGATCCTCATACTCTCTCTTCATTATGGATTGTCGATTCGCTCCCTCTCGTCTTACTTCCATCTTCGTTAGCAACATCGTCATAAGCTCCCACTCCTACTCTAGTCCTGTTATCGGTCTTTAGTCCCAATGTAGCACGGTAATGTTAATGCTGCCATATTGCGTGTTTTAAGATTTTGTAAATCGACTTTTCCTCATTTTCATATCTTGATAAGACTAACTTTCACGATTTCATCATAGACATCGAAAAAACGGGCATCATTTCACTAGGAGCTTTTTCAAGGGCAAACCTATTTTTCGGGGATCGTTCTCTCGGGATAAAAGGGAGGGACTATGGATGGGATCTGATAACAACCATATTGAAAAAATAAGAAAGCAAGAAAAAATGCTTATCGTCGTCTGCTTTGTTGTTGGCGCGATCATGCTGCTGTCCTTCTTGCGAAGGCTATTCTGAACGATCGGAACTTATATTTGAAGGAGTGTTGACCTCACATGCTCACCTATGATCCGGTTATTTTCAGCCGCATACTTACCGGGCTAACACTGTTCGTACATATCGTATACGCCACTATTGGTGTCGGCATGCCGTTAATGATTGCACTTGCGGAATGGATCGGCATTAAGCGAGGCGACTCTTATTATCTGCTTATGGCGCGCCGCTGGGCTCGCGGGTTCACAGTTACTGTAGCTGTAGGCGTCGTAACAGGGACATGCATCGGTCTACAGTTGAGCTTGTTGTGGCCGAACTTTATGCGGGTTGCAGGACAGGCTATCGCTTTGCCTTTATTCATGGAGACATTCGCGTTTTTTGTGGAAGCCATCTTTCTAGGCATCTATTTATACACCTGGGATCGCTTCCCGAACCGCATCTATCATTTTCTTCTGCTCGTTCCGGTCGCTATAGGCTCCTCAGCCTCTGCCTTCTTCATTACGGCTGTTAACGGCTTTATGAATGCACCACGCGGATTTGATTTGGTGAACGGGAAAATGACGAATATTGAACCCATCGTAGCGATGTTTAATCCAGCCATGCCGACGAAAGTTGGACATGTGCTCGCAACCGCCTATGTGACTTGCGCCTTCATTATGGCAGCCATCTCTGCTATGTCTCTACTGCGCGGCCGCACTCACGCGTATTACAAAAAAGCGCTCCGCATGTCGATGGTGACCGCCCTGCTCTTCTCTGTCGCAACAGCCGTCATCGGCGACTTCTCAGGCAAATATTTGCATGAATATCAGCCCGAGAAGCTGGCGGCAGCAGAATGGCACTTCGAGACGAAGTCTCATGCTGAGCTCGTCTTCGGCGGCATTCTTACAGAGAATAATGAGGTGAAATACGGATTTCATATTCCATTTGCCTTGAGCATATTAGCGGGCGGCACCCCCGATACTGTCGTTAAGGGATTGAACGATGTGCCCGTTGAGGAGAGACCTCCGCTTAAGGCATCCCACTACTTCTTCGACTCCATGGTGTTTATCGGCATGTATTTAACGGTCGTGTCCCTATGGTATGTCATCTGGTTCATGCGCAATCGCCGGCAAAGTCTGAAAAAGCCGCATAATCGTCTGCTGCTAAGAGCCGTTGTGCTTGGCGCTCCGCTCTCTGTGTTGGCTATCGAATTCGGATGGATGTTCGCTGAGATTGGACGGCAGCCTTGGATTCTATGGAAAGTCATGACCGTAGCCGAGGGCGCAACAACATCCAATCACGTGGATACAATGCTATGGCTGTTCACGCTGCTCTATCTTGTCATTACAGTGACAGCCATTCGGGTGCTCATTCGCATGTTCAAGCACAACCCTGCTGAAGACGAAATTAAGGCACTTGGCTGGGAAGGAGGAGGGAAGAAATGAGTTACGAATTAGTCGGCATCACCGTTCTATGGATCTTCCTGTTCGGCTATTTGCTTGTTGCGTCCATCGACTTCGGGGCAGGATTCTTCAGTTATGTTAGCTCGGTAACGGGCAAGCGCCATATTATCCATAACGTGATTGAGCGCTACTTGTCCCCTGTATGGGAAGTGACGAATGTGTTCTTAGTCTTCTTCTATATCGGCTTGGTTGGATTCTTCCCAGATTCCGCGTACTACTATGGAACAGCACTGCTCGTCCCAGGCAGTCTAGCGCTCATTCTGCTTGCCGTACGAGGATCGTACTATGCCTTTAGCACTTATGGGATTAAGAGCAATCGTATCTACCTGTTTCTATATGGAGTCAGTGGATGGCTTATTCCCGCTGCGCTGTCTACCGTGCTCGCAATTTCTGAAGGAGGGTACATCTCGGAGGGGGCTGACGGCAGCATCTCATTCCAGTTCCTGAGCCTGTTCACTAACATCTATCCCTATTCCGTTATTGTGCTCGCTCTTGTCAGCGTGTTGTATATTTCCGCCATGTTCCTGACGTACTATGCATCCAAAGCTGAGGATGAAGGGGCACTCAACATTGTGCGCAAATACGCCCTGATGTGGTCCGCGCCCACCATCCTAGCCAGCTTGTTCGTGTTCTATGCGATTCAGGGTCATAATGCAGAGCACTTCAACAATATGGTGGATCGGGCATGGATGTTCGTTCTGTCCTTCCTGTTCTTCGTCATCGCCGTCTATTATGTATGGAGAAGACGCCGTTATGGCTTAGCGTTTCTTTGTGTCATCTTACAATTCGGGTTCGCTTGGTTCGGATACGGATCGGCACATTTGCCTTATGTGCTCTACCCATACATCAATGTCTATGAGCATGTCACGAATCCGGCTATGGCCTATGCGCTGATCGTTGTATTCGTCCTTGGATTGCTCATTCTGCTGCCTTCCCTCTTCCTGCTTCTTCGCTTGTTCCTGTTCGACGCGAACTATGTGAAGGGGATTAAAAGCGGAAAAGGCGGGCGTACAGGGAAGAAGCACATATAAGAGGATGAAAAAGCAAATATGTAATTCATGCGCCACTGTGTAGCGAATAAAAAGACAGGTATGTATATCGTGCAGTGCTATTTTGAATAAAGAGGAGCACAGAGCAGATGAATCAATTTTTAATCTTTTACGCCCCGTTCATTATTGTTATTGCTTTCGTCATTGCCCTATTTTATTGGGGCTCACGAGACATGAATGAGGATGATATTTAGATCGCTGTCTCTCGCATCATCCATGGAGAACCTTGCCACCGTACGGGCAAGGTTCTTTTTTGTTAATGGAATTGATTAATTCCCTTATAATCGACATTTTTTAACTTTTGATCCTATCCAAACAATCCAAACATTCCCATTCGACAAAATCTATGGTAAATTATAGGAGTATATGATTGAAAATGAGAGTAGGTGCATACAGGATGGCACAGATATTGTCCATCGGCGAATTAATACATAGTTATAGGCGCAATAGCGGCATGACTTTAGCGCAATTGTCAGAAACATCCGGCGTTCATAAAGGCACAATATCCAAAATCGAAAACGAAGACGTCAAGAGGCCGGAATATACGACACTTCGCCCGCTTGTCGAAGCACTGCGCATCCCATTGGATACGGTTGTTGAACTGTACATAAGCGTAGACAAACGAGCAGAGATGCGGCTGCATATACTGCAGGACGTGATCCAGCATTCAGGCTCCGCCGAACTGGCACAAAAAGTGGGTGCCAAATTTCTGGAATCACCAAGCGATGACAGCCACTCCTTAGTCGAACGCCTATATGGCTTCGCAGGTACCGTGGAATGCAAGGAAATTCGCTTGGCCTTATACCAATTGATCGTTGACTACTCACGTGATCACGGCATCATGCCGTTCCTAGCAAAAGGTTTGCTCCAGGTGTACCTTATCGAGCGAGATGATTTTACACGGATGCGGGCAGTGTATGAAAGTGGAAATCATATCGTAATGTACGCACATTTTTTGAGCGCAGAAGACCGCATCATGTTCTATTACAAGCTGGGTATTCATGCTTATAATTTATTTCTATATCCAGAGAGCATCGATCTTGCTCTTCATGTGGTTCAGGAAGCAGAACCTGACAATGAGTACTACGTTCACGCACTCTTTATATTGAGGGGTGCATATTATCAAATCGGGAATTATGACAAGTCCGAACATTACACTCACCTTTACTCACAGTATGATGGCCCTTACATCAAAGAAAATACGCTGCTGATGAACGCATTACTCAATTCCAAAAAGGGGAAGACCGATGTAGCTGTAGCTCAGTTGACCACTTTACTAGAAAAATGTGATCAGAATACAGCTCTGTCAGCTTTGAATCAATTAATGATTATTTATTTGCAGGAGCATCGATTAGAAGAAGCCAAAAATTTACTTCCCTACCCCATCGACCCACAACACATCATTGATAGCAATCCCAACATGATTTCACAACTAGCCGAATATTATTACCATCGAGCAAAATATTTCATAACTGTTGGTGAATTTGAGAAAAGCATATCTGGGTTTCTCGAAGGCGCTCTTCATTTTTCAAGAGTGGACGACGTTCGTCAAGAAAAACAATGCATTCACCAAATCATGCAAAGTCATTTGACGCAAAATATGCAGATGACCATACCGACATTACAAAAACTGACAGAGCACTACAAACGAACCGATAGGGAGGGATTACAGTGAAGCGTTTCGTGGCAAAAGCATATATTGCTCTTCTAAGCGCTGTCGTCATTGGCGAAGCTACGATGTCTGCTTTGTCTGGTAATAGTGATGGAATCACTCCATGGTAGCCTATTTCGTAATAGTATTTCATTACCGTTAGTTAATTCATGAAATGCCTCGAAGTTGTCTCACTTTGAAAGTCGATACTAGGCTCCTCTTCTCTGTTATTGCTGGACTAACAACATTTTTGTCGACATTGGAAGTGATAACGGACATCACCCATGGTAAGAGTGCCAACTTGGTACTCTTTTTTATTTTAAAAAGTTTCCCTATAATTCCTTTTATTAGAATTCAATAGACACATTGTATACTAATAGTAAAGACAGGGTGCACCCCATTATTCCCCCTAATCCGAGGTGACGGACTATTATATACTGTGATGATCTATTAAATAAAATTGATCGACTCAGGCAAGAATTAACCTGCCTCATGAACCAAAAAAATAATATTATCGATGACGAAGTCGTACAAATCAGCCAGCTTCTAGACATTTACATACTGGAGCATCAAAAGAAATGCATGAAAAAGTCCTCTATTAAAATATAAAATGAGGATTACAAAAGATGCTCACGAAGAAGAATTTGGTATTGCAGTATTCACTCTCTCATTAGGTTTAAGATTTACGACCGGAGCAACACCTGCTCTTGCTCAGAAAGTTATGAGATTTATAACCACATGCCCTTTTGCCCATGCCACGTGCATGAAAATAGAAGCGTCTTGAACATTATCTGACGGATGTTCAAGACGCTTTCATGTCATCTCACTTTATTAGATTAGTGCTCTTCTTTGCTTTGGGAGTGTGACAAAATTAAAATGAAGCATTTTCACCTGAAAAGTTTCGACTACCAATCTGTAGATTGATTTCCTCATAAGTCATTTTCTTAGTCTCGTTATCTCCAAACTTACGAACAACAGGTGTAGGATTTTGATTAAAATTCATACTTAAGCTTTGGTTGGAATAGTGACCAGCAGGATCGATGTAATATTTATGATCAATTATTTTTTCTATATCTATATCGGCATAAGCGATTCCTTCTGTTTCTGCAGGAATCATATCGCTAATTGGTTCTCCATCAGGTCCATAAATACAAGTATGTCCGCTCTTGAATGTATCGAAGTATTCTTTTTGTTCAGGTGTTAAACAAATCATACTTTTCATTTCTTCCGAATAGATAGATGATGTCATTAAAACAAAGGTTTGAGTTGAAATAGCATAGTATCGACTTGAGATCTCATCATCAAAGTATCCTGGCCAGGAGGCTACATGTACTTGTTCATTTTGTGAATTCATTGCAAGCAGATTTAAAGGAACCTGGTGTTCCCAGCACATCAGTCCACCCAAATTACCAAGCTCCGTTTTAAATACAGGCATCAAGCTTCCATTTCCGTCTCCCCATATAAGTCTTTCAGCAACAGACGCTCTCATCTTTCGATGTTTTCCAATTAAATCCCCCTTGGGATTAAACCATAGTTGAGTTAAATATAATGATCCACCATCTTTTTCACTACAAGAAATACATACGTAAATTTCGTGTTTTCTAGCTGCTTCACTTATTTTTTGAATAGCTAAGCTAGGAATCTCAACTGCATTTTTGTAGAGATCATGATAGAATTTTTTCGTATATTCTGGATGACCAATAAATGCAAACCAAGGATAACCGGGAAGAAAAGCTTCGGGAAAAGCAACTAATTTTGCATCATTCGATGCTGCTTCAGCAATCAATTTGCAAGATTTTTCAACTGTTGCATCTAAATCCAAGTAAATAGGTGCCGCCTGGACAGCCGCTGCGCGGTATTTAGGATAATTTCCCATAATAAAACTCTCCTTTTGTAATTATTTATAATTATTTAAGTGCAAATAATTATTTAATTACAAATTAACACTTAAGAATCCAATTGTAACCATCCACTATTTATTGCCTTGCCCATCCACTTTCCATATTTGTTAAATTGATCAAAGAGAAATACAAATAGCCTTTAGCATCTGAAACTGGAATTAAATGATTATGTGAACGGGTACCATAAACACCGAATTCATGGAACACTAGGCTATATGAGCCCCGTTGGTTACAAAAAAATGGCCCTTAAAAAAGTTGTCTAGTTTAGTGTT
>NZ_MAIS01000150.1:0-7542 GCF_001680695.1 Paenibacillus sp. KS1
CGCTGTCCGGCGATACCGAAATCGACGTTAATACAGGATCGACTGGGGTCGAAGTGACAGTGACGGGTACTGAAGCCGATTTCCCTTCATAAGCTACCGTTATCGTCGTGCTGCCTTCTCCTACCCCCGTTACTTTACCATAGACAACGTCTATGACACTGAGATCGTAATCGGCATAGATGGCCCCATACGTGACGTCACTAACACTTACTGGGAATGGCTTGCCGTCTGCGTCAACATATTGAGCTGTTACCGTAAGATTTGCAGTGGAACCGACACCTAAGGTTAGAGCCTCCGGCTGTACTTTAATTCCACTTAACACGGGATCTGCGCTAGTAATCGTAACAACTTTCTCCGCATGATTACCTCCGCGTCGTCTACGAGCAATTTCAGCTTGTTCGCTCCGGTCGTTAAACCGCTTAACGTGATATCGAAATTGCCATTTTGATCAAGCTTTACAGGTTGCGAGGAAATCAAGTTGTCGTCGCTGTCCAATAGTTCGTATTTCACATGCAAGTTGTCGTTAACGTTGTAGGCCAAGCCCAATTCTTCTTCAACAACTGGTCCGAATTTCACGTATGAATCGTCGATCGAGCCGGAGAACTGCACATTCGAACCCGTAACATTTAAACTGTCGGGAGAAACGAATTTTGGCTTGCTCGTCTTGACATACACCGGAATCCAATCCCCTGTCACTGCTCCTGTTGAAGAGGATTGCCCTACAATCTCCATGGCATAGGCGCCTTCTGGAACAGCTGTGTTCAGCGTCGTTCCCGGCTGACCCCATTGATGATACATACCGTTAAAGGTTAACGTCTTTGCTCCCGTTGTCACGCTGCCGTTCATAATCCATCCGATAGTACCGTCTCCGTAATATCCGCCGCTCATATTGTTTAGATCATAAAGTTGAATGTATGAAGTTCCTTGCCTATCGTGGAATTCATATCTCACAGTTGTGCTGTCCAGCTTGCCATCCCCGTTCGGAGAGATATGGTTGCTGTCTATCGTAAAGGTCTTCAATCCCGTCGGTGGGGCGAAATTCGCCGCGAAGGGAAGAATTAGATTTGTCGTACCGTTTGTAATCTTTACGTAACCCAGCATTTCGTTACCGTTTGCTCCAGTCCCTTTCGGAACATTTAGCGTCACGGTCAAATTTTGTTCATCGTTTAACGTAAAGCTGGACTTGTCGACTGTCACGCTTGAGCTCGCAAGCGTACCTGTCGCCGCTTTCGTCGTTTGGACGGATACCGTATAGTCGCTTGGGCTTCCCGTTACATTTTTAACAAGAATAGATCGTGATACCGTTGTTGGATTGTTCGTATTCGGAGATACATTGCCGAAGGTGATTGTTCCCTTGGTGTAGTCATAAGTCTTATTGGAGAAAGTGGTTTGATCCAATTCATACGCGAGCGCTTCAGTTGTCGCTGCTTTAAGCGGCTGAATACGTCCCGGACCTTGAGAGAAGACGTCGTATTTCGTTACGTCCAGTTGCTTGGCCGTATTCGAAATCGCGACTTTAATATCGAACGGAGTCCAATCCGGATGCTGCGATTTAAGCAAAGCCGCAACCCCCGCTACGTGCGGAGCCGCCATACTCGTTCCTGTATAACGGTCGTAGGATTCGGAATAGTCAGGGTAGTTAGGCAGAGGCTGTCCTTGATTATCGAGATAATCTTTGCCATATGCAGGAACCGATGACATGATGTTAGTTCCTGGAGCCACCACGTCCGGTTTAATATCAAAGACCGGATTGGCAGGTCCGCGCGAACTTGAATTATTGATATCGTCACTTAAAGTCGTACCGGTGGTGAATTCTCCGAAGGTGACGGTACCTGAGTCGCCCGCAAGAGCCGTTCGCAGTACGCTGCCGTCCGTGTAGGACATATCAAATGTTGGGATGGACGCGAAGGAATCTCCCACAAAGGCCCCCGATGGTCCTGGAGTATTCGTTCCGCCCGCAGAGTTGTGAACAATAACCGCTGCGGCACCTGCACTTTTCGCTGCCGCGATTTTATCCACGAAGGCAATATCTCCGCGGGCAACGAGAGCGACTTTGCCTGCCACATTCAGACCTACGTAATCCGTCACTTTACCAACGCCAGGGATTGCGACGACATCATACGTTCCGGTCAAAATGGTTTTCGGGTCTGTGCCGAATTTCCATGCCATCAAATTCATGATATATGGTGTGACCGTTCCCGCTTTGTCTAGAGTTACAGTAGCCTTTCCGGCCATCGTTTTTTCCGGAACAGTAGAGTTGCCCACCGATATCGCGAAGGCTGCCGTGCCCGGACTGCCGATCGTCCCTCTATTTGGACCTGAATTCCCCGTAGAAAGGACTGCTGTCGTACCTGCTAGAACTGCATTGTTGATGGCGATCGCGTCAGAAGCAACTTGGCTATTGGTAGATCCGCCCAAAGATAGATTGATAATGTCCATCTTCTCTTCGACGGCTTTATCAATACCTGCGATAACCCCTGAATTCGAGCCGCTTCCATACGCGCCCAGCACGCGATAAGCATACAATTCAACGGAAGGGGCAAGTCCCTTTATGCCAAAAGGATTTTGGCCTTGAGCTGCAATAGTCCCGGCAACATGGGTACCATGTGAGGTATTAAAAGGATTTCCAGTAGTAGGGTGAATCCACGGTCTATTATCAGGGTGATCCAACGGCGTAGTTTCATACGGATCGTCTCCTCTAGTGCGAGCGTATCCCGTATCGGAACCGTCTACTACTTGCGTAATAAAGTTATGTCCGCCTTTATAAACGTCTTTTAAATCTGGATGAGTATAATCAATTCCGGTGTCGATAACGCCTACTTTAACTCCTTGGCCTGTATAGCCTAAGGCCCATACAGATGGAACTTCAAGGAATGGATTACTCGTGTTCATGTTCGGATGGATTTCACTATCCGGCAGTTTTGAGGACTCTACCCCCAGAGCGTGAACTTCCACGTCAGGCTCTACCATTTGTACACCTTTCATCTTAAGTAACTGTTCCACTTGACTTGCTTTTACTTTAAGGGAGACCCCATTAAACGCATAATTGTATGTAAAGCCCACGTTAGCGTTGATACTCTTGCTACTTAATTGGCTGACAAAGCTTTGTTGCTGTTTATTGATCTTTTGTTTCGTGTTCTGTTCTGAGGCTGCAGTAAATGATTTGCCCTCAAGCATACTCATACCCTTCGCTAGAGCTACTGGGGCTTCGGATAATTGGACGATAACTGAAATTTCCTTGTCGTCAGTAAGGTTTTGCAAATCGGGATGGAGTACAGGCTCTTGACCTTCTGTAAATTTATTCTGATCAACAATCTGCTGCATCTTTGCACGCATTTCAGGACTCAGTGCCTGGCCTGTCAATTGTGCTTGTGAATCAAATGCGTATGCGGAAATCGGAAAGAGTAGGGAAAATAGCGTCAATACGACTACTAGCAAACGACTTACAAATAAACGTAAATTTTTCAATCGGCTGTGCACTCCTTTTCTCAAAATGATAGATAGCATTTCTCGGGTTATTTACACCTCCTTACATATTCTGAAAATGATGGCGGTTCACTTAGAATATATGATACAATTTGTATCGTGTCAACGCTTTCATGTTAATGAAATGTAACTGAAATCAAATTTCCTAAAATGAAAAATAAAAAACGACACTCTATACCAATTTTCGGAGTAGAGTGTCGTTTTTTGGGCTTAATATCCGCCCGCAATGAATATAAATTCGCATCCAATTAACCAAGTGATTAACCAAATTTGAACCCGTGGATTTACAATTCCAGAGCGTGGAATTTGTATCATATCAACTGCCTTCGGCTTGCTTCATTTATTCAGCTGCAGCGGCTGTATTGGCCTTAACTCGGGAAGAACGAGTCAGGGAGAACATGGCACTTCCCAGCGCCAGCAGGACGAACAGGCAGCCGACCCATGCATTATTGGCTACAGAGCTCTGTTCAATGACAAGTCCGCCAACGACAGAACCACTCGCAATACCAAGATGAAGCACCGATGAGTTCAGGCTGAGCTGGATGTCAGCTGTATCGGGAGCAGTCTGCATGAGATAGCTTTGCTGCGCCGGGGACAATGCCCAGCTGAGCGCACTCCAAATCACCATCGCAATCAAGAAGACGTAGAACGATACTTGTGCCGTCAGTGGCAGGACAAACATGATCACCGCGAAGCTTGATACAATCAGCAAAATGGAGCGTTTTGTTCCCCATTTATCCGCCATCAAGCCGCCAAGCCCTCCGCCAGATACGGCTGCCAAGCCGAACAAGAAGTACACAATGCTGGTCATGCCTGGACTAAGCTGGAACGTCTCCTGTAAATATGGAGTCAGATATGCATAGAGGGTCAAATGCCCTGTCAGCATCAAGTACGAAATAAGATGACCGCTGACGAGCTTCGCATTCTTCAATGAAGCGAACTGTGTACGCAGGGTCGTAACCTCGGAAGGGGGAACCTTCGATAAGAAGGCATAAATCCCTAGCATTGCAATTGCAGTCAGTCCCACAACTAGCAGGAACGGCGCCCGCCATCCGTATGCATTTCCGATAACCATACCAATAGGAACGCCTAAGACGAGTGATCCACTGATGCCCATATAGATGACGCCAATGGCGCGCCCTTTATATTCCGGTTGGACGAGCTTCGAGGCAATCGTGATGGACAACACGATAAGCAGCGAGCCGCTGGATGCCGACAAGGCTCTGGCTGCGAGCAATGTAGCATAATTCGAACTGAACGCCACGATAAGATTCGAGATTAGGAAGATGAACAAAAAGACAATATACAGTTTTTTGCGTTCAAATTTGGCTGTGAGATTCATTAATATTGGTGCCGATATCGCAAAGGCAATCGAGAAGATCGTAATCAGCTGCCCGGCTGCACTGACGGTAATGTTCAAGTCCGCGGCTATCTGATCGAGAATTCCCCCGATAATAAGCTCTACCGTGCCGACGACGAATGCGGCTACTGCCAAAATATATACACGAAAGTTCAAGAGAGACATTCCTTTCTGATTGAATAAAAAGTTACTACTATTATAGTAACCTAAATGCGAATGTGCAACAGAAAAGTATTCCTGCTTGTCAGATGTCGTATCCATTCACTCTAGCAAGATACGAACAAGCCGACCTAAGATGATGGCATCCTGGTCGGCTTGTTTACGTTCAGTATATCTCTATGCATTATGATGTCTTGGTCGAACGAAAGGCGTACTGGAAGGCATTCAGCAGCTTGGCGAATGCGCGCTTGCGGATATGTCCGTAGGTTACGGCGCTTATCGGGGGATCGAATCGGAAATTGTACACCTTCGTGTCCGTCATGCGAGCTTCCTTCATATATCGCTCGCGGATGAGCAGCTGCTCGTCCGGCTCCAATTCGTGCACGATGGACTCAATCAGCTCGCAAAACGCCAGACATTCGCTCGCTCTATCTGTATTATAGACCGCTACTGCTGCAGTCGGGTCGCCGACCCGGTTCGTCGCGCCATTTTCTCTCGCTTCATAATTCGTTGTAATCCGCGCCTCGCGAACTGCGAACTTCATCACTTTACACATTCTGTATTTGGCAAATACCTCATCAATTCGTGCTTTTGCTTGCTTCGCATCCATCGCTTCATGTTCTGGCATGTCTATGAATCCCATCATCATTAGGCAAGGCCTCCTTTGTTTCCATTCATACTCGAGGTTGTGTACTTCCTATTTATCTATTGGGTCCAGCATCGAAATGGAACACCGTGGGCAGGTATTCCCATTATACCACAAAAACAAGAACATTTGTTCCTATAAATAATTAAAAACAAATCAAAAAGAAACTATAAAAGCAGTTTAAACCAAACATGTGTTCGCCGTTTTATACTATTAACGTGGACATCGTGAGCAGAAAGGAAGCTGCCTTCGTTGATTTCAAGCAAGCAGCATGACACTCTGTTAGGATGGCCGATTAGCAAATGAGCAGGATGCAAGATTAACAATTTTCCCAGTAGATGAAGGGAGGTGATGTGGATTGATTGTATATCGCGACATTGTAGAACGATGGCTCGTGCCCATGGGGAAGGCATTGAACATGCCAGTTGTTCCCTTGGACGGCCTGAAGGCGGATCAGACCGAGCCGCTTATCGCGTACGACGTGGCTGAGCCCTACATCGATTGCTCGCCCCATCATGCGGAGTCACAAGGGATGATTGAGAAGGTTGTTGAGATGGAATGGCTGCTTCTCATTCGCTCCAAGGATCGCATGGATATGGTGGAACGCTGCCGGGATTTGCTCGGCTGGCAGTGGACGGAAGGATTGGAGTGCTTGACGACAATCCCAGCCGTGCAGGTGCATATGGGGCCAGCGCAGTGGAAGACGGAGCCGACTGCCGGACTAGGTCTCCGCATTAGGCTTCGCATGAAGGATCGCTTCGAGCGAAACTTTACATTCATCGAAAAAGTGGAATTACAACGAAACGAAAAGAAGGAGTGATTGTTCATGTCAATTCAAGACGTACAAGTAACGATTGATTTACAAAAGCCTACAGGTCGGTTGTCCTTCGGAATGCCGCTTATTATCGGGAAAAAGGCCGGAGGCTCTGCCTATAAAGAATACGGGGATCTCAAGGCGGTCAAGGATGATTTCGCGGATACGACAGCGGAATACAAAATGGCGGAGGCGCTCTTTGGACAAGGCGACCGCTCGCCAGCTCGCATTGCGATTACAGCTTGCGATGAGAAGGAGGAACCGGCAGCTCGCCTTCGTTCTGTAGTCGATAACGGCTGGTACTACCTGCTCTCCTCTGATAATAGCGATGCTGTAGTTGAGGCGTTGGCGGCAGAGATTGAGAAGGAAGATTACCGTCTGTTCTTTACACGTACTGCTGATAAGACGAAGCTTCAAGCGCTGAAGTCCAAGGCTTATACGCGTACGGTCGTGTTCTATCACGCGGATGCCGCGGTATATCCAGAAGCCGCGCTCGTAGGTTCGGTTGGTTCTGCGGAAGTGGGCTCTGTGACGTGGAAGTTCAAGAAGTGCACAGGCATCGACGCGATGAAGGTAACAGCTGGCGAATTGATGGAAATTCACGACAGCGGCGCAATTACGTACGTGAACAAGCAGGGCGAGGCTCGAACTTCGGAAGGCAAGACGCTGTCCGGTGAATATATCGATGTCATTATGGCGCGTGATTATGTGCGTGCCCGCATGGAAATGCAAATTCAGAATTTGCTCAATCAATCGAGCAAAATTCCGTACACCGATGCAGGTATTGTCCAAATCGAGAGCGCAGTGATCAACGTGCTGTTGGAATCTGCACGTATGGGTATCATCGCGACAGCCGACAGTGGCGAGCCGCTGTTCGGTACGTCCTTCCTGTCTCGCAATGAGGTAAATCCAAGCGATCGCGCGAACCGCGAATATCGCGGCGGCTCGTTCTGGTTCGAGATCGCGGGCGCGGTACATCAAGTGAAGGTGAACGGTGTTATCCGCTTCTAGTGAATCACTTTCTATCACGAGGCATGGCAAGAAGTAACTCGACATCGAATCTTGCATTCACTCTCG
>NZ_MAIS01000264.1:0-909 GCF_001680695.1 Paenibacillus sp. KS1
GTACAATGTAGTTTGAATCCTATCATACTTTATTTTAAAAAGCGATTAAGCACATTAAACATACGCCATATTTTTATCAATCTTTGTTTCAAAAACCAGTGATGTTCTGTACGGAAAATCAAGCGTTTTTAGCAATGAAATTATCAAACATTATTATAAAGCTACAGTTATTTATACAATGCAATTAAAGTCGTTCCGAGCAATTTAAACTCGTAGCGAGCAATTAAAAGTCGTATCAGAGTCGAGCAGATGCAGGATTATTTCCTGACATTTGCTCGGCTTTTCTATCTCGGAAGGGGATAAGAATTAGGGGAGAGGAAGGTAAACAAACAGGGCATTTTCGAATCATATCTCAGACGCTTTCTCAGATATTTTAAGGCTTTTGAGGAGTGGAGTGGGATTTGCCCTGACATTGCTCAGGCTTTTATTCAGGCTATTCTTTTTACCTATACCCCTGACTTATCCCTGACCTTTGATACGACTTTAAATTGCATTTCCTAAGGCTCACCTGACCCTAATCCCTGTCTTTGCTCCTGTTTTTCCCGATACGACTTTATTTGCTCAAGTTATCTGAAGGGGAAATGCGAGAAAAACCAGTGGGGACAAGGGTTTTACCGAGATGAGAAGATTGAATTTGTGGCGATACGGACTTTATTTTCGATACATGTTATTTGTCAGAAGAAAATAAAGTTGTAGACTGAGAAAATAAAGTATTAGACTCACATACGGACATACTGCTACTAGTAGCTCTTCTACAGTCTTAGATTCGACATTTAGAATAACAACACGACTCCTCTTTTTATGAGGCTACCTTTAGGTAGCCTCAGGCTGTCGAGAAAGTCTCGGCAGCTATTTTTATGTTTATATAATTTCACACGTCACCGCGTTAATGTTGTATAATTATAGTAA
>NZ_MAIS01000329.1:0-370 GCF_001680695.1 Paenibacillus sp. KS1
ATCATATAAGTATTAAAATCAGCATTGATAATCTCATTAGGGGCACTCTTCCTAAACTCTTCAGAAAAATCATCTTGAAGTTGTCTAAAATCTTCATAAGGAAATGGGCTAATCGATTCAAGAGAATAAATATGAAAAATCTCTTCAATACGTTCCTTCAAAATTTCACCTCAATTAATATTATGTTTTGGATTATGTTTTGTGTTATTTCACATAACGTTCTTGTATCTATGTACCCAAGAGGCTTAAAGGAGCAGCGACTGGATCCGACAGAATTAACCTCGAGGGTTGTGAGTTGATTCCGCTTCTCTGCTTACCTCATTTTGTGAACCAAGGGCGTATGGATTGTCAACACTAAATCAGACAGCTT
>NZ_MAIS01000137.1:0-9447 GCF_001680695.1 Paenibacillus sp. KS1
GGAGCACGTGAGCCACGGAGCGATAAGCTCTGAGCATGTGAGCCTTGGGGCAATAACGCCAGAACATTGTACGTTCTCGTCTATTCGTACTACATCGACGAGAACCTCTGCACTGCAGCAATTCGGGATGTCGTCTTTTGCTTTCCGTGAACTAGACGAGAAGATTGAGTTAACGATACAGTTCGAAGAATCCTATCCGCATGAAAACTATGTTTTCGTCGCAATGACCAATCATCCTTCTTGTTATGCAGTTCTGAAGTCGCAGTTCACGGATCATGTCGTCATTGAAATTATCCGTACACGCATTGGTCCGCAGCCGGAAGGATTCGTATCATGGATCGTGATCGGATAGAAAAGGATCACTTCGCGAATGCCGATTCGTGATTATGAGTAACCGTCAGCGTCAACATGGCTGCTGGCGGTTATTCACCCACGTATTTCAGCCGTTTATCCCCGCTAATCCCTCGTGTATGTACAGATGCCGTTACAACTTATCAGGTAGGCACATACAATGTGGTGGTTACACAGGCATAACTGTCCTAGGGGGTGAAGCGAATTGCGGAGAGTGAAACTGCGTCGGCGGCGGTTCCGTTCTACAAAAAAGCGTAAACGGAGAATGCGCAGATGGAGTCCCAAGATAAAAATACCTGCACATTCTTATCCGGTCTTATCTGTGATCATTCCTGTCTTAAATGAACGCCGCACGCTGTCAAAAGTCATTGAACAGGCTGCCCGAGTCCATCCAAGGACAGAAGTTATCGTGGTATCGAACGGCAGTACAGACGGATCAGATCGGATTGCTGAGTCAATGGGAGCCCGGGTGCTCCGATATGATCAGCCATTAGGGCATGACATAGGGCGAACCGTTGGGGCACAGGCAGCTCGGGGGAATATTTTATTATTCTTGGATGGCGATATGGTGATCGCATCCTCGAAGCTCAGACCTTATATACGGAAGGTTGAAGAAGGCAAAGACATTGTACTTAATGACTATTCAGGACCTGTGAATCGCCATGAAGTGCATCAGGTCGTCTTGGCCAAGCATGCGCTTAACGCGCTGCTATCACGTCCTGACTTGAAGGGGGCATCAATGACAGCGGTGCCCCACGTCATTAGCCGTCGGGGATTGGAAGTTATCGGAGCGGATGCGTTGTCCGTACCGCCGCTCGCACAGGCCATGGCCATCAACAAAGGGCTCGTTGTCACGACCGCTCCTTCCATCGATGTAGGGAAATTGAACCGAATTCGCACCAAAGGGCACATAGCGGATCCATTAGAACAGCTCATCAATGACGATCATATGCGGGCAGTTTGCTGGCTGCTCGAACAGGCTGGAGATCGTGGTGGACATACTGACTTGACTAGACAACGATGGCGGGTGAATTAAGTGAAGCTAAGGAGAAAGCGACAACGGCGCATCAAGATACGGCGTAGAACCCGGCAAGTATTCAGCGTGGCCAGTCGGCGGCGACGCAAAAAATTCCGCCAGCGGAAATCCCAACGGAGGACGAGGAGGAAGCCTCGCCCAATTGCTCCGAAGGTTAGCATCACGGCTGTTCCCCGCGTCCCGCGGGAAATGTGCATGGAGGCCTCAAGGGCTGGACAGGTGCAAGGCATCGAATACGCCATGCAACAAGAAGTGTCGACAGAAGTCCCGCGCCCAATCGTCAAGAATGAGATGCAGAGGCGGTTTGCATCGTTTATGGAGCCTTATCGCCCCATCCTGCGGCACTTTGAGTGGATAAGGGCTATGGCTGAATCGTTCCGAGACGGGTTCGTACAGAGTCGTTTCCCACAAGCTGCAGATGCGGTGCTTGTGCCGACAACGAAGCGTGTAGACGTCGTGCTCAGCGCATGCAATGAGGAGAGAAGCATAGGAGCTGTTCTGCAGCAATTGCAGCAATTGTCGCTAAATGATCTCTTTGTCATCATCAATGGTTCCAAAGATGGTACGCTGCAAATCGCCAAAGAGCAGGCCCAGGAGGCAACCATTGTTCATTATGCCGATCCGTTAGGGCACGATATAGGCCGCTCAATAGGGGCAAGGCTGTCGGACGCTGATATTGTATTGTTTATGGATGGGGACTTTCCAGTACCTGCTGATAAATTGGCTCCGTTCATATGGGCAATTGAGACGGGGGTCGATGTTGCACTGAATAATATTACTCCATTACTTCATCATTTCGGACAGCAGGATGGAATTACGCATTGCAAGCAATGGCTCAATCGCTGCTTGGGGAGAGAAGATCTGTATGCGAACTCAATGACAGCAGTTCCGCATGCCCTTAGCCGCCATGCCATCGAGACGGTGGGTGAAGAGGCGCTCTGTGTTCCACCCAAGGCGCAGGCACTTGCTATCGTACGTGGGCTTCATGTTCAGGCCGTACAGGTCGTGGACGTCATTCATAATAACCGAATTAGACAAACGAATGTCGGAGCAAGCAATCCGGTTGCCACATTAATTCTTGGCGATCACATGGAAGCCTTTCAGGCGCTAATGATGGAGAGGGATACAGTTCGAACAGACAATGTGGAGCGAGAGCGCATTGCAAGGGGAAGAAATGTTGGCTGAAGAAATCATATCCGTATCCACACACCAGTATGATCATTTCAACATATAATGCGCGCAAGTAACGGATAAATGTGCGAGATCAAGTATCGAACGCATATGTTCATGTAGGGAGGATGTACGTCATGAAGGGCATCATATTGGCTGGGGGAACTGGAACCCGTCTCTATCCACTGACCAAGCTTATGAATAAGCACTTAATACCTGTAGGCAAACATCCTATGGTTAGCTATGGGATAGAACGATTGCGCTCAGCGGGCATAACCGACATTTTCATGGTGATTGGTAAAATGTCTGCTTCGTTGTATACCGAGTATTACGGCAGCGGCCAGTCTATGGGGGTGCGCATTACGTATGCAATTCAGGATGAAGCAGGGGGCATCGCGCAGGCGCTGTCGTTGGCAGAGCCCTATTTGACGCGGGATGAGAAGTTTGTTGTGTTGCTGGGCGACAACTTATTTTTGGACAATTTAACCCCTTTTGTAGAAGCGTTTCATCAACAAGATGCTGGAGAGGCCCGTATTCTGCTCAAAAAAGTCAAGGACCCGCATCGATACGGCGTCCCTAAATTCGATAGCGAGCATCAAGATCGAATAGCATGCATTGTAGAAAAGCCAAAAAGCCCCCCATCATCCTATTGTGTCACAGGCATATACATGTACGATACTCAGGTGTTCGAACATATTCGCGCAATTGAGCCATCCGCGCGAGGGGAACTGGAAATTACCGACGTGAACAACTGCTATGCGCAAGCTGGCAAGCTGCGATACAATACGCTTCAGCAATGGTGGATCGATGCGGGGACATTCGATTCCTTATCAGAGGCTTCGCAGCAATTGTGGGAGGTGCGGTTGTGACGCATTTGCTCGTAACCGGCGGCATGGGATTTATCGGGAGCAACTTTATTTTATATATGCTCTCTCAATATGAGGGATTGCGCATTACGAATTTGGATGCACTCACTTACGCTGGCAACCCAGATAATGTGGGGGACGTTGTAACATCCGGTCGTTATCGTTTTATTAAAGCGGACATTACAGAACAGGCGCGTCTCGAACAGATCTTTGCGGAGACGGCGTATGATGCGGTTGTCCATTTCGCGGCGGAGTCCCATGTTGATCGCAGCATTTCTGATCCAGAGGCATTTGTCCGTACGAATGTATTCGGAACATTTCAGCTGCTGGAAGCAGCGAAGCGTCACCGGATCTCGAAGTTCATTCATGTATCTACGGATGAAGTATATGGATCGCTAGGCAAGACAGGTTATTTCACAGAAGAGTCTCCATTGGCGCCGAACAGCCCTTATTCCGCATCGAAAGCGGGATCTGACTTGCTTGTGCGAGCTTATGCACATACGTATGGAATGCCTGTTGTAATTACTCGATGCTCCAATAATTATGGGCCAAGACAGTTCCCAGAGAAGCTTATTCCGACGATTATCCTGCGTGCATTGCATGATGAACCGATTCCTGTATATGGTGACGGGATGTACGTGCGGGATTGGCTGTATGTTACAGACCATTGTGCGGCAATTGATGCGGCATTGAGAGCGGGCAAGGCAGGGGAAGTCTATAACATTGGCGGGCATAATGAGCGTACGAATATTGACATCGTGAAGATGATTCTTCAAGTGCTGGATAAACCGGAATCACTCATTTCCTTTACCTCAGATCGTCCTGGACACGACAAGCGCTATGCCATTGACCCAGCAAAAAGTGAGCGTGAGTTGGGCTGGCGACCAACCGTCAATCTGGAGCAAGGGATGCAGGAAACGATCGATTGGTACGTATCCAACCGAACTTGGTGGGAGAGGGTTCGCACCGGCGCTTATTTAGGCGCACGCTGATTCAGGCTTCAGGCATATAGGCTTTGTAGGCAGATAACTGCATGATGACAAGGGAAGGTGAAGGCATGAGTACGACTGTGGGTCGCAAAAGGCCGCTGCTTATTCTAACTACAGCTTCTATTCGTACTCCACGCAAAAGAAAGCGTCGCCCGCTTGGCAAGCGATTGCGAACAAAGAATGGTCGAGTGGGCAGTCTGAGACGCAAAGGGGCGCGAAGAGGGTTACGGAAAAAGTGGGTTCTGAGATCGAAGCTATCGAAGCTATCGAAGCTGCCGAAGCTGCCGAAGCTAGGAAAAAACGACCCTGTTATTCATCAATTCATTCCAACCATCCCCAATCTGGAGGATGAGAAGCGGCTTAGCTTTGAAGATGGATATCGTCATGGAAGGTATGAGGGAGGCGAGTTGATTCTGGCGAATTTATTGCCTGAGAATACGTATCTCCCTGATATATCCGTAGAAGACGTCATCACTGCAGGCTTCGAACAGTTCCGGCATCAGTTGCAGTCGTTCATAGAACCGGAGGCAGTATGCGCAGAGCTTCATAAGGCGCTGGAAGAGCGAAGACCGATGTCCCTTGTCCGACTTGGTGATGGAGAGATGTTCGCCTTGGCACATGATAAGGTCGTTTCGACTGAACTCGTGCGGAGACATGGCGATTTCCTGGCCTATGCAGGACTTGAAATTCCTGATCATAATTGCCGGGAACAATTGGCTGAAGCTGTGCGCAAGGCGTCATTTGTCGGTGTACCTACCTTCCGTTCCCCGAATTTCCATGGCCTCCTCTTGCCGGTGCTTCGTGCACATGGCATACACATGGGTGATATGAGGCTGACCGTTTCGACAGTGAATTACGCTATTGCATTGCAGGGACACCTGTATGGCTTGCTTAGAAGGCGCCGCGTATTGACTGTGGGCAATGCCGCCGTGGGATTAGCATCCATGTTGAGGAAGCGAGGAATTACAGTAACCGGTACAATTGCTCCTGTTCGGGGGACAACGGATATCCCACGCATTCTAGATGAGGTGTCCCGATATGAATTTGATATCGCCTTGGTAGCGGCAGGAATTCCAGCGGTCATCCTGGCACAGCAAATAGCAGAGCGATACAACAAAGTGGCCATTGATTTCGGCCATCTAGCGAATAAGATCGCGGATGGAGTCATTGCAATATGAAGTTGAAAATTGGATTCGGTAGTGTGAACTTGCATTAAGGGGAAGGGGAGGTGTGACACGTTTATGACTCGACATCGTCGGCCGGTACTGCAGAAGACGCGGAGGGCAGGAGCTCGAACATCAAACAGCACACACCAGCTATCAGGGAAGGGCAAGGGTGACCGGAGGCAAGACCGATTCGATCATGGTTATTCGTTAGGTTATGTCAGAGGCTTTCAGGCAGGTCAAGAACGATATGGCACCCCATTCGACGGAACGAGCATCATTTTACCTGTTTATAATCAACGGAATCAGCTGGAGCAGTGCTTGGACAGTATTTTCTCGAATACGGACAGACCGATCGAAGTGATCGTTGTTGATGATGCCTCAACCGATGATACGCTGGCCTATCTGCAAAGGCTTAGCGGACAGATTAGATATCACAGCCATGAGACCAATCGAGGTCTGGCAAGTGCAATCAATACTGGATTGATGATGTCCAAAGGCAGCACGATATGCATATTGAACAGTGATACGCTCGTAACGCCGAATTGGTTGTCCGGTATGCTGAATTGCTTACACAGCAACATAGAATTTGGTATGGTTGGATCCGTGTCGAACCGTGTTGACGGCGAACAGCAGATACCTGTGCCTTACGAACATGTCAAAGATATGTATGACTTTGCTGCTGAATATAATATCCCAGATGCAAGCCGATGGCATAGCACGGATCGTTTGTTCCATGTGTGCCGCCTTATGCGCCGCAGCACATTTGAAGCGAATGGATACTTTGATGAGCGATTTGAGAATAGCGGATTTGCAGATGAAGATTATCATTTGCGCATGCGGCTGCTAGGGCTCAAGCTTATCGTATCGAGGGACGTATTTATCCATCGCTCGTTCCAAGCAAGCCTGCAGGAGCAGGACGGTCACACTCAATCTAGTCAGGATAAGCATGCGGCTTTCTTTCAAGAGAAGTGGGGCAATGCTTATGATTGGCTTCAGCGTATTCGTAAGCAGCATGGGATGCTTGCGGGCCGGCAATGTCAGGCATTTTATCCGTCTCAGGTGGCAGTTACTGGACTAAACGATGCAAATTATTGGATTGAAAATGGGGCAAAACGTCCTGTTCAAGGGGAGTTGCGTATCCCGATTGTAAGGGTAAGTCAGCTTGAATTGCGAGGCTGGCCAACAGGAGTACCAATTGAGGCTGCTGCGGTTGCGGAGAAATGGAGTAAACAGCATGCAACAGAGGGAAAGATTCCTGACGGTGCTGTATTTAAAACAGAACTAGGAAAGTATTATCGTCGTGAGGGTGAAGCATGCAGAGAGCTTGTTAGTGATCATGCGCTGAACCGCTGGGGATTCGCTGATAAGGTAGCAATCCGTACGGAACAAGAGAGAAGCGACCTTACGGAACAGTTGCCAATTATGGCGCACCCGGTCATTCATTCCTATCACATTTGAGGAATTGAAGAATGGAAGCTAGGCCTTGTGCTTGGGAGGGGAGAATATTGCAACATTTCATCACGGACATGATTGGTCAAATGTCATATACGCAGCGGCATATGGCGCGCGTGCTTGACGCAGAGCGGCATGTAGCGGTTCGCATGGCGCAAATCGTGCATGCACTGCCGGATGTTGACCCTCAATTCGGGGGGGAGAACGATTATAAGGAATACTCCCAGGCATTAACGAAAAGTATCGTAGCTTATCTGAACGGAATCGCGGAGCTAGAGGAAGCAATGGCGGAACAGCTGCAGCATGTGTTGAAGGAGATTTCGGATGATGCAGAGGAATAATGCGCATGCAAGGGGGGATCTGCATGAATAGAGAACAGTCCTATCACGGCATTCTGGAGGCTATGGCCAAGATGCAGGGCAATGTAGCGAAGATCCTAGAAGCTAAAGCAGTAGAGGCCGAGAAGATGCGCAACTGGACGTTGAATCATATGACAGAGCATTCGTTCACGAATCATCGGGAACAGATTGTCGAACCTCTTGACGTGCATGCGCAAGTGGTTGAAGTAATCGAGAGTTTGACGAAGCTGCAAGTCAGTCTGTCCCACAATATGAAGGTACTGCTCCGGCGTGAGGAATCCGAGGGTTACGGGGATAGCCTCGGAGGGGGCATGTTGAATGGAGAGTTCGGAATAGGAGACAAAATGTAATGGCTGCAGCGCACGAGGAGCAGCAGGTGCAGATTGAAATGATCAAGGCTATTGTGCAGAGCCAATCCGCATTGGCACGTATGTTGAATCAAATGGCTGACCTCACAGCACATTCAGAAGCTGCAACGAAATTGCTCAAGGACAATATTCGTCTGTTGTCCATGTATCAGCTTGCACTATGCGGCATGGTCACAGGTTTTCAGACCCGTATTCGCAAGACAGGCACAGCTGCGCCTCCATGGCTGCATCCGGATTGTCAATTCGAGGAGATGAGAGTGGAGGAGGGAGAAGTTGCAAGTGAATAAGCTGAAGCGAGCACGGAGATCCCGGCGGCAAATAGGACAGCAGAAGTTGGTTAGCGGCATTGGATCAACGGGAAGCGTAAGGAAAGCGGGCAAGCAGGTTCCGCAACGGAAATCGCAACGCCGTCTTCAGGTTGTGAAGCAGCCCGATCGTCGGCGTACAACGAAGCAATTTGCCTCAACACATTCGACTCATCATCGCATTCAGCATCCTGCATATCAAGATGGATATCGGGTGGGGTATGCGAAAGGATATGAAGATGCACATCAACTGTCCTATGCCAATCAAGCATAACGAAATGAACAGTCTGACACTTGCATGGGCAAGAGGAGGGCTGTTTTTTAATGGCTATCGAGTGATAGGATTCGGGCAAGAAGGAACTTGAACAAGTATCACGTTTGGGTAAACGGGGTAGAACGATGCGCAGTTGTATGCCTGCGCATCGTCAGAAACTTGATTTTCGTTTACAGCTCTCTATAAATTGGTTTCAAGGGGAGAGACATAGCTTCCTGCTTGAATGTGGCTCCAGTTGTATGACGTCAAGCGTGGTTCCGCCTACCAGAGGTAGATCGAGCCACATGCGCATAACGTTTACTCCCCATGCACGAGGAATGATCGTATCCCACATGATTCCACGCTGCTGCACTTCCCATTGGGAGATCGCCTTGTGAGCTCGTAGACGGGTGCTGCCGCTATAGTTGTGTTCCGTACTGTCGAGTAGCTGTTCACGCGGTTGAAGTCGAATATAAACAAGGTCGGAAGCAAGATGAACGTCCATCTCTTCTGGTTGAACGATTCTGTCTCCATGCTGCTCGTTCCATTTTCCCCAGTGTTCAGATAGCTTGTGACTTAGTAATTGTGCAAGTTCTAGGTCTTGCATATCGTGCCTCCTCTCGATGAGATGCAATATCTGCCGTGCAGATCGAAATCGATTGCAAGCAGCGTCTCAGTTGTTGTGCGTATCCTACCTTTTGGAATAGAGATTGTAAATAGAATCCAATCCAGGAAATCCAAACAAATGGTCAAACAAAGCGTTTACATACAGGTATTTATTTAAATTTCTTTGTTTTTCTCATGAAATCATCGCCGCATAAGCAAAGTTGAGAAATTGCGAGGTAATGATGCTGTAATGAGAGATAAGATGGGATTAGTTGATCACAATTGCCCGGAAATGGAGAAATTATGGTTTTCATTTCATTTACAGCAGGAGGGGGAAAGGCGTAAGATTCAGTTCAGCAACAACAACGTTATCCGTTGCGTCTCAATCGCTGAATTCCGCAGGAAGCGGAAGCGGGGGAACCAATAAAGCGAATGGAGCTGAGTGGACAGTCAGCAGCCACCGTTCGCATGGGGTGAATCCGGCACAGGATTGCTGTCCTGGCTGGTAGGGCGACTCTTCGCGCCC
>NZ_MAIS01000326.1:0-372 GCF_001680695.1 Paenibacillus sp. KS1
AGCGGACGCTATGGTCAAAGCGGCCAATGTCACCCTGATTGGCAAAGAGATGATAGGTGGCGGACTTGTTACCGTGATGGTACGGGGCGATGTAGGAGCGGTGAAGGCGGCGACGGATGCCGGCGCCGCGGCCGCGAAGAATGTAGGGGAACTCGTGTCGGTACATGTGATTCCTCGTCCCCACAGCGAAGTGGAGAACATCCTTCCGCCTGCTAAGGCATAATTCAATAAATCATATATATAAGCCTATGCTTCCGAAGTAAGTTTTGTTCGGAGCTAGCGCTTTATTCTCACAAAACTCGTAGGAGGAATGTAACATGAAATCGGAAGCATTGGGTTTAATTGAAACAAAAGGTTTGGTAGGTTCTATCG
>NZ_MAIS01000334.1:0-359 GCF_001680695.1 Paenibacillus sp. KS1
GCAGCTATGGCAAGAGGTGCTGGGGCTGGAACGCATCGGCATCCGCGATAACTTCTTTGACATTGGCGGCCATTCGCTACGGGCGATGACGCTTGTATCGCGCATTCATCAGACGTTAGAGGCGGAGGTGCCGCTGCGGCAATTGTTCCTCTCGCCAACGATTGAAAGCTTGTCGGCTGCCCTGGAGGCGGCGGAAGGCCGCACATTTGAAGCACTTGTGCCCGCTCCGCTGCAGGCCGCATATCCACTGTCGTCCGCGCAAAAACGGCTGTATGTACTGCAGCAGCTGGAGGGCGCTGAACTGAGCTACAACATGCCCGCTGCACTGCGCCTGACGGGAACGCTGGATCGCCAGCGGC
>NZ_MAIS01000106.1:0-20003 GCF_001680695.1 Paenibacillus sp. KS1
TAAAAGTAAAAGTAAAAGTAAAAGTAAAAGCTGCAAGAGCTGCAAGAGCTGCAAGAGCTGCAAGAGCAGTAAATAGATAAAAGAGACCTTGTGCTTACTGTGGGACTTCGAATTGAGTCAAACAATAGCGAATGGTGTTGAACCGTAAACAGCGACATCATACTTGTAAAATGAAGCGGCTTAGGAGGGTCGTATGGCCTATATGAGCATATGCTTCATTGTCATAGATAGGCCCTCTGTACCGATTCTTCGTGGTCAGAGGGCCTTTTTGTTAACTTTTTCATAGTCTTGTAACCATTTTCTTGAAATGGTAACAACATTGTCTCTATTTTTTGATAAAATATAGTGAGTTGTAATGTTTCTGTAATGCCCTAATGGTAGATTTATATTATAGTAGTTGTCGAAACAAGTCGCTAGAAGGAAGTGGATAAGGATAATGATGGATCGAGGTGTGGTGTCGGCCGGCAACCGTCGCCGTAAAAAACGCAAAAAGTTAATTGGACGCACCGTATTGCTCATGCTTCTTGTCGCCGTCGGCGTCGGAATATACGCTGGAGCGAAGAGCTTGCTCGGATCAGACTCAGCATCTGGCAGCGAATTGATTGTGACAGAAGTCGTTCCATTTGGAACAGCAGCACAAGTATCGCAAGAGAAGGAATCACCGAAGGAGTATAACGGCTTAACGCGCAAGGTCGCTTACTTGACATTTGACGACGGGCCGAGCAAATATTCCAATGATATGATGGACTTATTGGAT
Organism: Paenibacillus sp. KS1; assembly: GCF_001680695.1. Classification (NCBI taxonomy): domain Bacteria; kingdom Bacillati; phylum Bacillota; class Bacilli; order Caryophanales; family Paenibacillaceae; genus Paenibacillus; species Paenibacillus sp. KS1. Next base: position 758 of record NZ_MAIS01000106.1, read on the forward strand.
AAGCATAATATTAAAGCTACTTATTTTATGCTTGGCGATAACATGAGACAATACCCGGATGCCGTGAAGCGCATGATGAAAGATGGACATTACCCAGGACTTCACAGTATGACACATGATTATGCGAAGCTGTACAAGAGCGGCGGCTCCCAGAATTTCATTAATGAATTCAAGGAAGCGCAGGGAATCGTTGAAGAATTGACAGGCTTCAAGCCTACGATGATTCGTGCCCCATATGGCAGCGCTCCGCAAATTGGTGAGTCATTCCGTAAGGATATCGCAGATGCAGGGTTTAAAATGTGGGATTGGACACTTGACTCTTGGGATTGGAAATATATCGGTCAACCAAATCGAGTACTAGAGCAAGTAAAGGCAGGTCTGACGGAAGATGTTGAAGTTATTTTGCTTCATGATCGTCAGCAGACCTTAGATGCATTGCCAGCCATTATTGATTACATTCAAAGCAAGGGCTACGAGTTCGAAGTGTACGACCCGAATGCGCATTTCGTATGCAATTTCCATCACGACAAACGATTGTAGCATAGGGATAGGAGGTTAACACATTGGCTAGTTGGAAAAAGCTAACCGCCGCTGTCGCGTTGGCATCCGTTCTGCTTATTGGCTTGACTGGATGCGGCGCTGCACCGACGACACAAATATTTGAAGGCTTCGAGAAGGCATCCGCAGCGGAAGCGGACGTTGCTGAAGCGGTGAAGACGCTGAGCACGCTGGAAGCGAAGGACAGCAAGCAATACAACAGCATCTTGTCTCAGGGCAAGCAGGACAATCGCAATGTACAGACGCTGATCGACAATTCGAGCAAGTCGCTTGAAGAGCGGACACAGGCGATGGATCAACTGAAGAGCATGCTGGACGACGCTCGCAAGAAGATGGGCGAGCTCGACGGCGCAATCAGCAATTTGAAGGAAGAAGGCTTGAAGAAGCAAGCAACAGAGGCATATAACGCTTATGTGAAGCGCTACGAAACCTTCACTTCCATGTACGAGAAGTATGGAAAATGGATTCAGCAAGAGCAAGCCTTGTATAACGAGCTGAAGCAGAAGGATACGAAGCTGAAGACAATTACGAAGGCTGTATCTGATCGCAACGAGGCTTGTCGCCAGGTTGAGCAGTTGAAGATCCAGTTCAATGACTATACGAAATCGTTTAATACGAAGAAGTCTGAATTCTACAAGCAGGCTGGAATGCAAGTAACTGGCACAGAGAAGAAAGAAGGCGAAGGCGCGAATTCGTAAGTTATACGAAGTGAGCCGGACATACCGTGTCAGCAAGAAGCGGGCTATCGTATAGGAGAATCATCCGAATAGTAAAAGAAGAAAAGACCGTTCTGAAGCAGCTAGACTGCTTTGGAACGGTCTTTTTGTATGGTGTAAGAGCGCCGAATCCGAACAGGTAAACACATGGAATGAGCTCTATCTCTAGCTCCATGTTCGGTGTACGAAGTCTGCCACAATGAGAAAGACAACGTAAGAGACAAGCGCCGATGCAATATACGTTATCCCTACCTTGATTCGCTGCTGGAATAAGCGCACAACGCCAAGACTAAGCAGCGGACAGACGATGAGCAGGAAAAATAGGATCGTTACGAACAATTGTGGCGAGATTGAACTGATATCTACATACGTCATGGATATACACCTCTTTATAAGCGTTGCCATCAAGCAAGACAGTTATCGATCGTCTAACCTGAATCAGTGGTCTTCCTACCAAGCACTGTGATAAGGATCACAGTTTCTATTATATCGATTTCACAGCCGCTCGTCTGTCATTTCGCTTCCAATATTAAGGCGATTTTAAGGCGAAATTATGACGATGGAAGGAGATGCAAGCGAGCATTGACAGGTTCGAATCACGGATTGTACGATGTGAACATATACGTGTGTACCATGATCAAATGAAAGGGTATCTTCACACAAATGATGGAAGGCATCATGCTATAATCGAAATACGGCATATGAGTATATTTAGTGATGTAAGCAGTTACAAAAAACAAATAGAAAGAATGGGAAGGCGAGGAGAGCAATCAATGGTGCAGTATATGGTTGGGATTGATCTGGGCGGAACGAACATTGTATGTGGGTTGGTCAATGAGCAATATGAGCTGATAGCCAAGGTAAAGCGGCCGACAGAGGTTGATCTTGGTGTAGAGCATGTATTGAATAAAATGTCTGATATGGTTGATGAACTGTTCGTCACGGCAGGGGTGGATCGCAGTCTTCTTATAGCGGTTGGAGCTGGGATTCCGGGTTTCATTGATCCAGTGCGCGGCGTATGTGTGTTTGCATCCAACTTGAAGTGGGGCAACGTAGATGTATCTGGTCGACTTGGCGCTAAGGTAGGCGTACCAGTTTTTATTGATAATGATGTGCGTATGTATGTATTTGGTGAGGCGATGAGCGGTGCAGGACGCGGTGCAGGAGTTGTACACGGGGTCACGATTGGTACGGGGCTTGCGGCTGCGACGGTTGTCAATGGAGAGCTTCACTATGGTAGTGGCTTCATGGCAGGCGAATTGGGGCATGTAGCGATTGATGGCGAGACGACGCCATGCGGTTGCGGCTTGACGGGCTGTCTAGAGACTGTCGTATCCGCCACTGGCATTGCGCGACAAGCGAAGGAAGCGCTTGAGCAGGGTCGCGAGAGCTTGCTGCGCACACCATTTGAGCGCGGTGAACTGACCGCAGCTCACGTCTCACAGGCTTACGATAAAGGCGATGAGCTCGCAATCGAGATTATGACGCATACAGGGCAGGTGCTTGGTAAGGGTTTGGCGTATTCCATCTCGCTGCTCAGCCCGGATATGATTGTAATCGGCGGCGGCGGTGCACTTGCAGGTGAACGTATTATGAAGCCTGTACGAGACACATTGAAGCGTTATGTGTATCACGGTTATTTGGAGCGTTTGACGATACGCCAAGGAGAGCTGATTGATGACGGAGGCGTTATTGGGAGTGCAGCCTTTGCGAAAAGCCGTGCAGAGAAGCTCGGACACGTGTCTGTATAAGAACAACTAGAAATCGAGGAAGAGAGACAAGATAATCGGGAGGAACGGGTAACGATGTCGGATCGAGATGTTCTGAATTTCCCCTACGGTGCTGATATCACCGAGCGAATGCTTCAAGAGCGCATTGTCGCAATATTCCGCGGCTATACAGGAGAACTTGCTAATAGAGCGGCGGAGGCGTTGGTGGCAGGCGGCATTCAATTCATGGAAGTGACGATGAATACAGAGCAAGCTACAGCGATTATCTCCCATTGGCGTGAGCGATTTGCGGGGCGGGCCTATATCGGTGCAGGCACAGTGATTGATTTGCCCTCGGCTCGTGAAGCATTGGAATGCGGAGCGCAGTTCCTCATCTCTCCGAATTTGGATGAAGAAGTAATCGCATATGCAGCTGAGCGTGGAATCGATGTATGGCCTGGAGTACTAACACCTACTGAGATTGTACGAGCGTGGAAGGCAGGGGCGAAGGCCGTCAAGCTATTCCCGCTTGGTACATTGGGGCCTGAATACATCCGAGAGATCCGAGGTCCTCTTGATCACATTCCGATCATTGCAACAGGAGGAGTCGACTTACATACGATATCCGCATACGGAACTGCAGAAGCGTCCGCATTCGGACTTGGTTCCAAGCTTCTTCCCAAGGAATATATGAATTCGGGCAATGATGAAGCCCTCACTGCAAATGCAATTCAGTTCGTTGAGGCGGTTCGCATGCTTGATCCCGTTCGGCGATGACCAGAAATCCATAGAGCGTGGAACGGGTGTGAAATCATGTGATTGCGTGAATGATATACATAGATCTTAATTCGAATCAATTCTACGGTAGTGGTGTAAAGAGAGGCGAATCCTATGGCTATGCTGTGGACATATGGAATAGGCACACTCGTGCTTGCTGGCAGTGCCGCAAGCGGTACTTGGATGCTTGCGGTGAAGAGTCAGTCCCCGCGTCCGATTCCGATACATAAGGAACCGGAACGTCCCTTCGATCGAGTGGTGTTCGAAGGGACTGCATCCCTGCAAGGGTGGTTCATATGGGGCAAAGGGAACTCCCCTGCGAAGCGGGCGCCGGTTATCGTAATCTCGCACGGATGGGGATCGAACCGAGCGAGGGTGATGAGGTACGCGATCCCGCTGGTAGATGCAGGTTTCAATGTATTGGTCTACGACGTGACAAGTCACGGCGAGAGCGGGGCCGTAAAGGCACCATCGGCGCTGTTATTTCGTGATGATATGCTGGCCGCAGTCCGCTACGTACGTCAAAGGCCGGATGTAGATCCGGATCGGATTGCAGTCCTCGGCCATTCCTTGGGAGGCTTCGGTGCGGTTTTGGCCCTTGAGGAAGGGCTGAACGTAAGGGCAATTGTAACGGATTCCATGCCGTCCCGCCCGCTGTCCATGGTAGAAGCTGAGCTCAGACGGCGCAAGCTGCCGGCATTTCCGCTGGCAGTGGTTATACCTCGTATATGGCTTTATCGCTCCCGTATTCCGGTTGCAGTATACGACGGCTTGGATGTAGGTCAAATCTTAGCCGACCATCATGTGCGGACGGCAGGCAGGATCCCCGTCTATATGGTTCATTCTCGACTAGATGGATTTATTCCCCCTAGTGAGCTTGAGCAGCTTGTTGAACGCTTACCGTATGAGCAATCGCATCTCTTTGTTGATACGAATGGGCATAGCTGTTCGGAGACTGATTCGCGTTTCTGGGCGGAAGTGATCCCATTCTTCAAGCGTCAATTGGATATATAGGGATAAGCAAGCCCATCTCTTCTCTCTAAGGCTTGACCTTCTGGGGGAGAGGTGGGCTTGTATGTTTTCGTACACTGAGAATAACTTTTTTTAATATTTTTTATAGGCAAATGCTGCATCGGTTCGCTACCCCTCGTCATATTCCTCATGTTCGAATCGCTACAATCCTTCGGAATACGATGCAATTCCCGGCTCTTGCTGCCGCAGCATGTCGAGCGCGACAGAAAGGCAGCGAATTCACACTTTCGATTGGCACGCTATAACTAGACAGCTTTTGCGATAGCGCTATGTTACGCTACCTAGCACACATAGGCGGATGTTCTCCGCTGATGCGAAGGTGGTGAAGGCATGTACATCGATTCACAGACTCCATCGCGCCTACAGCGAGCGAGGCAGAGGCGAGCGAGGAGATGGATTCGATTCCCTAGAGTCTCTATATTCCGAATGCTGATGCTGGGAAGTGTTCTGTTGGGAATCATGGTTGGCTTCGCTTTATGGCCTACGGTTGAGGCGCGCTCATCTATGATAACGCTGCATAGTCAATCGGAGATGAAACAATGGCTGAGCGAGCAGTTCACTCGCAGAGAAGCGGCCATTTCATTTCGATACGAAGGTGACACGAAATCCTTAACAGAGATGGCAGGCAAGTCCTTGTCGGCAGCATTATACTCGGATCCGTTCATTCGGTATAACATCAGCAAGTACTCCTATCAATGGAAAGGCAGTACGGATTCTGCAGTCGTCAATGTGTATGTGGACTACCGTGAGACGTACGAACAGTCACAATATGTAAGGGAGCAAGCCAAGGAAATCGTAAGAAACATAACGAGTCTAGGACAATCCCCGCATCTCAAAGTAAAAGCAATTCATGATTATATTGTCAGTCACGTGACCTATGACGAGGGTATGACGAAATTTACTGCCTATGAGGCGCTAACGGAAGGTACAACCGTATGCCAAGGATATGCGCTGCTCATGCAGGCTATGCTGGAAGAGGCGAACATTCCATCCAAGATTGTCGAGGGTAAGGCGGGCGGATTGCTCCATGCTTGGAACCTGATTGAACTTGATGGGAAATGGTATCATGTTGATGCGACATGGGACGACCCGCTTCCGGATCGAGGCAAGCAGGTACGCTACACGTACTATATGCGCACCGATGCGGAGATGAGAACCGATCATGATTGGGAGGAAAGTACGGAGCTTCCGAAGGCTAACGACCCTTATGAGCATGTCTTGAATCAGATGCGCCAAGGGACGGACAAGAGCCTGCGCTCATTCGTTACAGAGTTGGAGCGCGGCTGGAGTCCGGATGTGCTGCTTCCAGAACGGCAGGTCAAGGATGTGAACGGACTAGTAGAACGCTATCGGTCTGCACAGAAGGCGAACCGGGAGCTGTTCCAGATTCGGTATATAGGTAACGAACTGGACCTGCGGGCAGACCTGCATGATATGTTGGACAAGCTCGGATTGTCCACTCCGTTCGAATACAGAGTATCTACGTTGAATAACAGTGATGACCTATTGGTCGATATTCAGCTTCAGAAATAAGGGGACAATAACATCAGTATGAGAGCTGTGTGGGAAACCACATTAGGAATTAAATTCACAACAAGAATGAAATCATAGGAATGAATAACAGGAGTTTTAACTACGAGAAGAAGCGGTGGGACTATCTAACAAAGGCCCTGCTTTACGCAACTAAATGCGTGAAGCAGGGCCTTATTTCATAGATGATATGGAGATTGATTATTTATGGTCGAACTTGCATTCTTCGAGTGGAATGACCTTCGTCCGATGCTTGAACTTGTAGCCAAACCATATGATTAGGAAGAGCGGCAGACCGATGTAGGTCATCAACAACCCTTGCCAGTCGATCGCTTCTCCGAGGAAGGCTTGATAATTCTGACCAAGTACAACGAACATACAGAGCGCGAAGGCGAAAATCGGACCGAACGGGAAGAAGCGGGCACGATAAGGCAGCTCCTTCAGGTCATGACCTTGCTTGTTGAATGCTCGTCGGAATCGGTAATGACTGACTGCAATGCCTAGCCAAGCAATGAATCCACACATGCCGGATGCACTCAGCAGCCACGTATAGACAATCCCATCTCCGAAAAAGCTGGCTAGGAATGCCATCATGCCGATGATGCTGGTCATAATAAGCGCATTGACCGGTACGCCGCGCTTGTTCAGCTTGCCAAGGATCTTCGGCGCCTTGCCTTCCTTCGCAAGCACCCAGAGCACGCGTGTTGAGGCGTACATGCCAGAGTTGCCCGCGGACAGCACGGATGACAAGATGACTGCATTCATAACTGAAGCGGCGAATGCGAAGCCGGCCTTCTCGAATACGAGCGTGAATGGGCTCGCATTGATATTATTGACCTCGCTCGATAGCAAGCTTGGATGTGTATATGGAATGATCATTGCGATAACGAATATCGCCAGAACATAGAAAAGCAAAATGCGCCAGAATACTTGGCGAATCGCTCGCGGTACACTCTCGCTTGGATTTTCGCTTTCGCCGGCGGCAACACCGACAAGCTCCGTACCTTGGAACGAGTACCCAGCAACCATAAATACACCAAGAATCGCAAAGAATCCGCCATGGAATGGCGCATCTCCGATATGGAAGTTCTCGAATCCGATACGTTCTCCGCCGATGATGCCGAATATCATCAATACGCCAGTAACTAGGAAGATGATGACGGTCGAGATTTTAATTATTGCGAACCAATACTCAGACTCTCCGTACCCTTTAACGGAGATGAAATTCAATAAGAAGATGATGCTTAAGAAAAGGAAGCTCCATATGAAAGAGTTGCTGTCTGGGAACCAATATTTAATGATGAGCGTAGCTGCGACTAATTCTGATGCGATCGTGATTGCCCAGTTGAACCAGAAGTTCCAGCCAAGCGCAAATCCGAATGCAGGATCTACAAATCGCGAAGCATATGTGCTGAATGAGCCGGAATCCGGCATGTAGGTCGCCAGCTCGCCAAGACTTGTCATTAAGAAATATACCATGATGCCGACTGCAGCATAAGCGAGAAGCGCACCTCCAGGACCAGCCTGTGCAATGGCGCCGCCGCTGGCAAGGAACAATCCAGTGCCAATGGAGCCGCCAAGCGCAATCATGGTGAGATGGCGTGTCTTCAGGCTTCTGCGAAGCCCTTGCTCGTTGTGTTGCTTACTCATGTTGCTCACTCCTGTTCTAATCTTAGTATTACCGGAAAGGAGCGGAGAACATAAAAAAACCGCTGAAGCGTATACGTTCAAACGGTTTGACCGTCCCCATCATACCCTTCCTTAAAGATAGCGCATCATGCGTAGACGGGTAATCTGCGTATGACAGTGTCGTGCCTATTCGACAGCGACCCCAGCACGCGTCCCGGAAGCGGGTTACACGAACTTCGGCGGTTGTTCCTTCCCATTCGAATCATTGGCTTCTTCCTGCCTCCGCGAATGTACTCTTAACAACCGCAACCTCTACCTCATCGTGGAATAGGATGAGGATTTGTTGCACTATGAAGATGGCCAAGCCATCATTGTTACTTATATTTGCTAAGTATAATGAAACGAAGCGGTAAGTTCAATGTTAAAAAGTAGAAATCTGATCTAGGAAAGTTGTGTATGATTTCAAACATTTGAGCTGAATAATCCAAAAATATTTTTAAAAAAGGAATTTCACTCCTTGCAAGCGGTTTCTCGCATGGTATAAGATGGATGAAAAGAGAACGCAAGTTGGGAAACATCTATACGAACCAAATACGAACCAATAGGGACAGACATTTAGGGAGGCATGGGAAATGAAGAAGGTTACTGTAGCATTGCTTGGAGCCGGTCAACGCGGGGAAATCTATACGGATTATGCGATTGGCCGTTCATATGAGATGGAAGTTGTCGCTGTGGCAGATCCGAGTGCAGCCCGCCGTCAGCGTATTGCCGATAAGCATGGCATTCCTGCAGAACGCCAATTTTCCTCTTGGGAAGAATTATTCTCTCAGCCGAAGCTTGCTGACGCTGTGTTTATTTGTACGCAAGATAAGATGCACTATGAACCTACGATGGCAGCACTAGGAGCAGGCTATCACGTGATGCTGGAGAAGCCCATGTCTCCAGAGCCAGTAGAGTGTATTAAGATGGGGCAGGAGGCGAAGAAGAGAGGCCTTGTCTTCTCAATCTGTCATGTACTGCGTTACACGAACTTCTTCGCTACACTGAAGCAGATGTTGGAAGAGGGAAGAATCGGCCGCCTTATGTCCATTCAGCATAATGAAAATGTTGCTTACTGGCATCAGGCGCACAGCTTCGTGCGCGGCAATTGGAGCAATTCGGCACAGTCCTCTCCAATGATTCTGCAAAAGTCCTGTCACGATATGGACATCCTGTTGTGGCTTGCTGGTGCCGAGTGTACCCATATTTCTTCCTTCGGCACATTGTCGCACTTCCGCCCAGAAGGTGCGCCGGAAGGCGCAACGAAGCGCTGTCTGGATGGGTGCCCTGTCGCTGATGAGTGCCCATACTATGCGCCGAAGTGGTATTTGACGGATGATATTGGCTGGCCGACATCGGTTATTGCGGATGATATGAGCTACGAATCTCGCCTCCAGGCCTTGAAGGTAGGCCCATATGGCCGCTGCGTATACCACTGCGACAATGATGTGGTTGACCATCAAGTGGTGAACATGGAATTCGCGAACGAGGTAACCGCGGTATTCACTATGACGGCGTTCACTTACGACTCCGGTCGTACGTTGAAGTTGATGGGAACGACTGGTGAAATTCGTGCTCACATGGAGAAGAATGAGATTGAAATCATTCATTTCAAAAATGGCTTTAGAGAGCTGCTCAGCCTGCAAGCACCAGGCGGACATGTTGGACATGGCGGCGGTGACCAAGGTCTCGTGAAGGACTTCCTGAGGCTGGTAGAAGCGGAGGGTGCATTGCAAGGACGTACATCCGCTGATATATCTGTTCAAAGCCATATGATGTCATTTGCGGCGGAGAAGGCGCGTATAGAGAAGCGTACTATCTCTATTGAAGAGTTCGTCCGCGAGCAATTGGCGAACGAAGCAGAGCCCGCAATGAACTAATTCTATTATAAATGTCAGAAGCTCTCCGGATTACTCACGGAGAGCTTTTTCTAATGTAAGGGTTTCTTGTTGATGATCCCATTCTAGTCGAATACGAATAGGTTCTTGAAGTTGTTTTAACTCTTTAATCCGGTATTTGTAATGTGCGGCATAATGTGAAGAGTTAAGATCAGATATAGAATCAGAACGTTCAAAATCCGGATTTGTGAGACGGAATGATAAATCCTGTATATGCTGTTCTGGTCCATGATACTTTATATCCAGCGTAAATGATTCCGTATCTGTTGGTTGAGAAAGCTGCACGTCCCAATCCAGGCTTGCTGCCTTATAAATGGTGGTCTCTTGCGTGCATCCGACTAGTGCAGGGAGTATGCATCCGAGTAGCATAATGGAAATGAATCTTCGTCGTAGATGTATCATGACAGACCTACCTTTCATTGTTGTTAAATGAGAAGGGCAAGGGGAAGGAGTCTTATTCGAGTCAGAATATGAATGCACCTCCTGTAATATGGAATATATTATACCGTAATGGACAGTAATGCCGATGTATTCGAGGCAATAAAAAGGCTGACTCTGTACCTAACAGAATCAGCCTTTACAGGGCAGTTGTATAAGTGGAAAAGCTATTACGAGTAATTCAGGGTTCTGGCGATTTGACCTTGACTTAACCGATCGACTGCTTCATAAAGCGTGGGTATTGTACCCATGCGAGTACAAGTGCAGCGATTCCGATACCGAGCAGAATGACTGCATTCAGCCACACATCCTGTACATGAGCGCCGTGGGAAATGATGCGCTTCAGTGCATCCTGCGCCCAATATTGAGGAAGCAATTGGCCGATCGTCTGCATGAACTTCGGCATCATTTCATGCGGGAACCACAGCCCGCCAATCATCGCACCGCCAAGCGCGATCAATTGGGTAATGGCAAGCCCTTGATTCTCGCCCTTAGCGATAAGGGAGATGAAGAGGCCAAGACCCGTTACACAGATACCAAGTGCTGCGACGACTAATGCGATAGCGAGCACATCACCGAGCTGCATGCCATAAACGAAGTGTCCGAACGCCAGCAGTACCGCGCTTTGGAAGAGAACAACGATAATATAAGGAACCCACATGCCGACTAAATAGTTGAGCGGTTTCATTGGTGTGCTGCACAGGCGCGCCGTCATCCCGCTTTCTTTGTCCCGAATGAAGCGGCGAACCATCGAGATAATAATGAAGAACACGAACATAACGGTATAACCAGGAACGACTTGACTAACCATATCAACAGGAACAACGTTCTCCATCTGCTCCTTAACTACGAATGGCGGGGTGAAGATTTGCTTCATCTCTTCGCCCTGAATTCCTTTGGCTGCAAGCTGCTCCGCAGCGCTTACCTGACGCTGCTCATCGACGATTCGCCCAAGCACGGCTTTGATTGGAGCCGTTGAGGTGTTGTCGTTCTCGTCGCGATAGAGTGTCATTTCAGCAGAGCCTTTGCCTGATTTCATGCTGGCTTCAAATCCTTGCGGAATGAGCAGGAGGGAGGATTGCTTGCCATCACGTATACTTGTAATTTGTTGATCAAGCGTGCGTTCTGTATCTTCCTTCAGTTGGAAACCTTGCACTTTGGCTAACGATGCAACAATCGCTTTCGAAGCAGGAGACTGATCCTGATCGACATAATTTAACGTGATGCTGGAGTTCCCCATATTGCCGAACACAGAGGCAAACACCACGATGAAGATGATAGGCATAAGGATGAGCCAGAAGAAGGTTCCCTTTTCCTTGAGCAGCAATTGAATTTCCTTGCGTGTGAAGCTGGTAATCATTCGAATTCTCCTCCTTGAATCGTACTCTTGCGAATACTTTGCGCTCCAAAGCGCCTATTACGCATCCCGCAGGGATGTACCGGTTAAGTTTAAGAACACCGTTTCTAATGAAGGCTGCACGATTTCGAGACGAGTAACCTTCGCTTGCTGCTGCAGGCAAAGTTCAGATACGCGGTTCATCGTTATCAGCGTATCGTCGGTATCAATAATCCAGCCCTCTTCATGGGCAGTCACTGTGCCAGGAATCGAATCGAAGGAAATTGCAGTCTGCTTATCCGTCTCGACATATACGGAATTCGTGCCATGCTGCATGAGCAGTTCATGCAGGACGCCTTGGGCAATGACCGAGCCGTGGTCGATGATGGCGAGTTCCTCGCAGAGTGTTTCGACTTCTTCCATATAGTGAGTCGAGTAGATGATGGATACCCCTTCTTGCTTCAGCTTGCGAATCATCTCGAAGATATGATTGCGCGATTGTGGGTCAATGCCGACAGTAGGTTCATCCAGCACAAGCAGCTTCGGACGGTGGAGGAGTGCAGCAGCGATGTTCACGCGACGCATCATGCCGCCAGAGAAGGTGCCAACGGCATCCTTAGCGCGATCCAGAAGCCCGACCTGTGTTAGTACGGTTGAGATGCGTTCCTTCAACTGGCTTCCTTTTAAGCCATACAATTCTCCAAAAAACTTCAAATTATCGTACGCACTGAGCTTCTCATACAAGGTGATGCCTTGGGGGACATAGCCGATTATGTTCCGCACCTTGGCGGCTTCTTTAACGGCATCTATCCCAAATACACGCAGAGCGCCGCTATTCGGTTGGAGAATGCCGGAGATGATCTTCATCGTCGTCGATTTGCCAGCTCCGTTCGGGCCAAGCAGGCCGAAGCAAATTCCCGGACGGACTTGGAATGAAATACTGTTCAGTGCGGTGTGATTCCCATACTTTTTATGCAAATTCGATACATCAATAGCCAGTGTCATCTTAATTGAACCTCCTTGAGTTAACCCTCCACTTGTTTGTTCATCAGAACGGTTGCTGCGCTTATGAGAATTCCAGACAAGAGAATAATGCCAAGCGCAATCCACCCGAATTCATGAGACTGAACGATAAATATCTCATTCGGATTCTGCGCAAGTTGGAGCTTGTTGAGATGTGGTGATTTCAAGATCCAGAACAGGGAATTCCCCGAAAAACCATATACGATCCACAGCATTGGCGTTAACGGCTTCAAGCGAGAACGACTGACCACTCCTGTAAGCGTACCGAAAGCTGCCATGAACGGAATGACCATCATGATTACGCCGTACCAGATCGCTGATGTCTGCATGAAGGCGGTAAGACTGTGAAAATTGAAATTTCCTTTTAAGATTAACGCATAGGCAACGAACAGCTGGGCACCGACCCAGAAGATAATATGCATGATAACTGCTGTACAAATGCTAGCTGCATACTTCGATAGGATCAGCGATCGCCTTGGATAAGGGAGTGTCAGCCACCATCCGGCAGTACCGTTTTTCCATTCCCGTATGACGATGCCAAATGCAATGACGAAAGTAATATATGGGAAGCCGAAGGACATAAACATGACCCCGTATGGATCAATATTGTCGGCAAATACAGCTGCAAAAATGAGTCCGATGAGGATGCCTGCTGCAACGTAGAACATCCACCATTTGTTCGAGTGTTTGGCCGAGTTTCTGCGGCGGAATTCATCCTTAACTAGAAATAAAAAGGTGCTTGTATTCATCCGTATTCTCCTCTCTTAGCGGTATAGGGTGCGGTAGACGGATTCCATCGAGCCTTGTTCACTGCGCAGCTGCTCGACGTCGCCCTCCAGCACCACTTGACCGTTATCCATGAATACCACGTAGTCGAACAAGCTCTCCGCTTCGTGTATTTCATGCGTGCTGATTAACACGGTCTGCTCACGTTCTGCCAAGTTATCGATAATCGCCGAAATAATGCGTTCTCGCGATATGAGATCGATACCAGAGAACGGTTCATCCAGCATGAGGAGAGGGACATTCCGTGCCATACACATGCTTAGCATTAGCCGTGCTTCTTGTCCTTTGGACATGCCCTGCACAGGCATATCGGACTGCAATTTCATGAAGGAGATGAGTTCCTCTGCCCGCTTCCGGTCGAAGCCAGGCCATAGGTGCTCTGCCCAATCCAGTGCTTGTTTGACCGAATGTTTTTCGAACCAGCGCGCGCGGTCAGGCAAATAAGCGATATCCCTGTTCGTCTCCCAGCTTGGTTGGCGGCCGAGTACCTCAACCGTTCCTTGCTCCGGTTGAACCATGCCTGCGATCATACGGAACAAGGTGGACTTGCCTGCACCGTTCGCTCCTAGAATTCCGACTACCTTACCTGTTGGGACTTCAAGAGAAAAGTCGTGGAGGGCGAGCTTCTTCCCGTAGCGCTTCGTAATATGCTCGACTCTTATCGCTGTAGACTGACTCATACTTCCTTTCCTCCCTCATGATTTAATAGGTGTTGAATATCGTCCAGTGTATATCCTATGCTGTACATTTTCGTTAAAAACTCCTGTATCGCCTCTTCCGCCAAAGAGGTTCGTATACTCACCACGGCCTCGGCGTTCGACGTAATAAACGTTCCTTGTCCTCGGCGTGTCTCTGTAAGCTGATCCCGTTCGAGCTCTTGGTAAGCGCGCATGACCGTATTCGGTGTAATTTTGAGCGATTGCGCAAGTTCCCGTACCGAAGGAATTTTCTCACCCAATGCGATTTCTCCTTTCGCGATGGAGCTTCGGATTTGATTAAGTACTTGTTCGTAGAGTGGTTTGCTTAAGTCCAACGTGAATCGCATTCCGCCAACCATCACGTCATTCAATGAGCTCCCTCCTTTGGTGTATCATTTGTATACAGTGTATTATATCACTTGATACACTTAATACAATAGGAAAAATGAAAAAAATAGAAATAAATTTATGAACAGCGGATTTTAGTGGAGAGAAGCGGCTCTCTGTTCATGCAAGATTAGGCGGTACGAAAAACACAGATGCTGTCATGCAAATTTAGATAGGTGCGCATAATATGGATAGTCCTACAAAATGAAATAGGATCGAAAAAAGAGCAGCGTCCCATTGCTTGCGCATGGATTGCTGCTCTTTCTATTGGTTTTCCTTTTAAGATTAATCGCCTTGTCCACGTAGACGGGCCATTTGCTGCCAGACTGTTCCGACAGCCTCTTCGCCGGAACGGATGCGTTCGATCGCCATGCGTGCTTGCAAGGCAACCTCGAATTCGGGATCTTGAGCGGCGTGCTCAAGTGCTGTCAGCGCACGGTCATCACCAGCTTCATAGAGGAAGCGGGCTGCGCGCCAGCGCACGAGCTTATTCTTATCTTGGAGAGCTTGGATCATCGGTTCGATCGCAATCGGATCACCGATATCGGATAGCGTATCTCCGGCTGTGCGGCGAACACTAACGGAAGTATCCTTGAGAGCTTCAATGAGAAGCGGCATACATTCGTCGGTTTTGATTTCCCCTAAATACACGACAGCAAGGCGGCGTATCTGGCTCTGCTCATCATGAAGCGCCTTCGCAATGAGTTCAAGTCGTTCTGGCGTCGGTTCCATTCGATCCAGAGCTGCGTAACGAACACGCCAATCTGGATTATTCAGATGCTGCTTGAGTTCTTCATCTGACCATTCTCGGCGCTCTTCAATAAATGGCTCATCTGTGCGTCCCTTTGCGATGGCTTGCTGCACAAGGGAAGCAACGCGTTCCTCTGTGTAGGCCGCTTCAAGTTCTTGTTCGACTTCGCGGGCGATGTCCGCAAGCTCTCCGTAACGAATTCCGTAGTCACTGAGCTTGCGTTCCTTGATTAGAGTGGCGCTCGCTACTTCCGTTACTGCACGAACGAAGCGATCGGAGAGGCCGACGCGCTCTTCCTGTCCATTGGCCTGCACCCGAATTTGCATCGGGATGCTGCGGAAGTATTGCACATATACCTGTGCCTCACCGAATGATGTCCAAGAAGCCAGATCTTCCTCTTGGGTACTGTCAGCTTGCGATTGTCCGAACAGGCCGCGAACTTCATCAAGGATACGAGCCCAGTCTGCGTTCGGGAAGCGGTCTAGCGCGATAAAATCAGCGGTATGGAATACGCTCTTCACGCCCTCGATGTCGAGCAAGCTAGCGATCAGCGGGGGAGCAGAGCGTCGATTGTCTTCTGAATAGGTACGGCGAATGCCGGCAGGCAATGTTTCGTCCAAGTGGAGCTTCATGGAATTCGGACTTGGCGTCGGTTCAATTGTGATTAAGTTCATTGACATACACCTCCGTTGGCGTGTGGTTTGCTTCTATTGTATCTTATCGGAGAGTGGGGAACAATGAAGGCAACATGCTTGCAGCTGTCAGGCATTTCATTATTGCCCGGTGAAGGGGATTAGGCTGCAGTCTGTAAGGTGGTTGGATCATCTCAATTTGTGTAATACATAGTAAAGAAGGATTCGACCAAAGCAGAAGAGCATGCATAGGATGGAAGGACGTCAGCAGCTGTGAATAGCGACCGTCAGATGGTATGGAGTCAGGTAACTGAAGTCGAATTGGTGATGGAGACAGGGTTCTGGTATGCTAAAGATTAGGAGATAGTATTTGTCATTCGTCCCGTTTTGCAAGGGGTAGCCCTTGTCATTCGATCCGAATTTTTCGCAAAGAGGTGGTGCTTATGAAGCGCTATTACGTCAATATGGACGATGTGACAACGGTTAAAGCATGGAATCAATTTCGGCGTTGGCAAGCAGAGCGCAAAGAACGATTAAAGACAAAGGATTATTCCTATGTCGTACCAAATGTAAAGCCGGATATTGCTCGCTTGAACGCTAATCGAACAGAGACAACGATAACGTGGATCGGTCATTCGACCTTCCTACTGCAAATAGGTGGATTGAACATTGTCACGGATCCGGTATGGGCTGCAAGAATGGCGACACAAGCTAGGCTTGCTCCGCCGGGTATTCCGATTGAGGAAATGCCCCCAGTCGATGTTGTTCTCATCTCGCATTCGCATTACGATCATCTGCATATACGGTCATTACGGCGATTGGTAGGGCCGAACACGATGCTGATTGTACCTGACGGGCTGCTTAGTAAGCTGAGACGCAAAGGATTTTCCATTATACATGAGCTGGCCTGGTGGGAGCATATAACCGTGGCGGATCGGGTGAAAATTACGTTTGTACCGGCACAGCACTGGACGCGTCGGACGTTGACAGATATGAATCGTTCCCATTGGGGTGGCTATGTTCTTGAGCACGTTGCACAAGCGAAAAAGACATCCGGAGGTTCAGATTCAACCGGCACGTTAACAGGCGGCGGCTCTCCAGCGAATCAATCAAGTCAGGAGACCGTATGTGAGACGATATATTTTGCAGGCGATAGCGGATATTTCCGTGGGTTTGAGCTTATCGGCCAGCGCTTCCACATTGATGTAGCCCTATTGCCGATTGGCGCATACGAGCCGGAATGGTTTATGTCGCAGCAGCATGTTTCCCCAGAGGAAGCATTGCAGGCATTTGAAGATGTGAAGGCAAAAGTGATGATCCCGATGCATTATGGAGCGTTTAAGCTGGCTGACGATACACCACGGGAGGCGCTTGATCGGCTGGAAGCGGATCGGGTGAAGCGGGGAATTGCGCGCGAGCGAATTCATATATTAGCGCACGGTGAATTGTGGAGCTATGCAGAAGCATTTGGTCAATCCGTTCAGCATGCTCAAGCTGCGTCGCCTAAGGCACGAATGAAATCGCAATAAGCTACATGCGAGGCATACACAAAGATACACGTGAAAAAGTAAAAGCGGAATAATGTATAGAAGGGCTGTCCCGTAAAGGTGGAAACTAGTGGGTCAGTCTCATAAGCAATGCAAAGCCGCCTCCAACTCCACGGAAGAAGTGGGGATGGAGGCGGCTTTCTTAAAGATGTCTCATACGAATGAATGGAACCCGAATTCAATAGCAACGTCTAGGACAGCCCCGTTCGTGTTAGAGATATCGGTTGGTATGGGCTCGCATTATTTACGCTTGTTCGGTCGGCTGCTCAACTTCGACAGCTTTTTGTTGTTCTGTACGTACTGCCGGGCAAGCTGCGCATTCTCCGAACGGCGCATGTATGCAATTTCACGTTGGAGCTTTTGATAGCCGCGAAGTCTGTTGGAATCCAGCTCGCCTGTATGAATAGCCTCACGTACAGCACAACCAGGCTCTCTCTCATGCTTGCAGTCGCTAAATCGGCATTGATCTGCAAGGCTTTCAATATCCTCGAAGGTATTCGACAAGCCTTCACTATCGATAGCGGTCATGCCGACTTCTCTCATGCCCGGCGTATCAATGAGCCATGCCCCGCCCTGCAGACGGAGAAGCTCGCGATGCGTTGTTGTGTGGCGGCCGCGGTCATCATCTGAGCGAGCGGCTTGTGTCAGCATTTGCTCGGTACCCGTAAGTGCATTCGCAAGCGTGGACTTGCCAACGCCGGAAGAACCGACGAGCACGACGGTCATGCCTGGGGCAATGCGCGCACGCAATTCGTCCATGCCTTCACCGGTCATAGCGGATACGCGGAACACGTCAACACCAGGGACGGCCTGCATGGCTTGCGCCTCGAACAGCTCTGGGTCGTCCGCCTCATCTGACTTCGTCAGCACAACGGCCGGCATGGCGCCGCTATCCCACGCAAGGGCGGCATATCGCTCTAAGCGACGCGGCTCGAAGTCGCGTGACATCGACGTAACGAGCAGCGCAATGTCTGCGTTCGCGGCGACGATTTGAGTGTCGCGGCGACCTCCCGCTACCTTGCGTCCGAACGTGCTGCGGCGAGGCAGTACGCCCACAATCGTAGCTCGTCCTTCTGCTTGTCTAGGTGCCACGGCCACCCAATCGCCGACTGTCGGCCAATCACTGAGCAGTGCCATTCCTGCCCGTGCCTGTCCAGACAGCTCGGCCAGCCATTCTCCCTCCGCGCTAACGACGCGATACAGATGCTTATGTGCCAGCGCTACGCGTGCAGGAACTAGCTGGCCTGCGTATCGGCGTGCGGTAGACTCTTGAAGCTCTTGAATCCAAGACTCCCAAGTGCTTGACCACGCTTCATCGAAGCCAAGATCCTGCAAATCTTGCACAGTACGATCCAATTGTTCTTCCATGTTCAATGTGTTGCTTTCAGTTATAGCCTCTTGCACGGAGCAAGTATCTGATAATAGAGGTGAATCATGCTTACCTTCATTATGGGTACTTGTATGTTGATTATTTGTATTCAAATCTGAATTCTCCCTTGTTATGCGGCGTGTAGCCGCTTCATAGTGAACTTGGTCTTACCTGCGAATGAACGACATTGCGGCACGGTCAAGTTCGGGAGAGACAGACGTTTCAGGCGACACTAGCGTCGTCAATAGCTTACTGGTATTTCATGAAAATTGTACGATGCGCTAGGCGCTGAAATGTTCCTCCCGAACGTTATATACAATGCTGTTTACCATATAACATCCCTCGCTTTCTTCTTACGGTCGATTTTGATCATTCCAGAATGCGTGCTGTG
>NZ_MAIS01000316.1:0-406 GCF_001680695.1 Paenibacillus sp. KS1
TCTACATACAAAAGCAGGCATTCGACTCTCACATGCATGGTATGCAGCACAATTTTGGGCTTATTACACGTTCCTATATTGCATTTATATGATAACTAAGAAAAAACTTTTTCTGTTTTCAATGATTATTTCTTTATGCATAGCCATTTATAACACGCCGTTATTTCACTTTGAAAACCTATTTACAGGATATAATTTAGTTGTGGCTGATATTTTCGGAACTTTGATGTTTATCAATTTATGGATGGCAATATCAAAAGTTTTAGTGAAAATAAAAAATATGTAACTTGAGACAAAACACCTTCAAGTAAATGCCCTTATATAAGATACGGGCGTCAACCTTAGAGGTGTTTTTACGTTGAAAACTTGCCATGTTTTTCTTAACAATTCGATATGCTCATCTCGA
>NZ_MAIS01000093.1:0-24569 GCF_001680695.1 Paenibacillus sp. KS1
AGCGGGACTGATCTCACCATTCGAAGATGGCTGTATTGCTTCAGTGATCGGGGACATTGAGAACTGGTTGAACAAGGTTGACGTTACTGCCTTGTAAGCCTTCAATTGAAGTAGTAATGAAGGCCACAAGCGAAATAGTACTTATGGTCTTTGCATTCGGAGCAGATGGAGTAACAGTGGAAGAGGATTGGGAATTACAGGGTTCGTAATCGTGTGCGGTCGTGTATAATATAGCTGTGAAAGTTATTGAGCGATAACTGGATTGGGAAGGAGGGATAGCATGAAGATGAAGTGGCTAGGCATCGCGTGTGGGAGTTGTCTGCTCCTAACACTTATTTTAATAAGTGTAGCTAGCCTAACCACAGCTGGCAAATGGCTAGGCCTCTCAGCTGCAATCCTGGTTGGAATAGGCGCCTTATTATTTGGCGTGTTTGCCGATCCGAATCAGGCACGATATATCCATCATACGAGCAGTAAGGACGAGCGGCAGAAACGTGAACGATGGGGAACCTTGTTTCTAATCATGTCCACCCCATTTATTGTGCTATCTCTGATTTTATTAGCAATTAGCCAATAGCTTGGGTACGAACTTTCGGTATCAGAAATCATGGATTAACTAGTCAACAGGAGATTCAATCATGCACTTTGTATTGTTACTTGTAGCAGGGCTTTTTGCCATTTTTTTAGTGTCTAGCATCATTCGGCATGATTATCGCAATATCGTATTTCAATCTATTGTTCTCTCGGTAATGCTTCTGCTGTATATCGTATTCCGCAAGGATCAGAAGCGGAGTAATGAATTCGTGATTTGGTTGTACTTGAATCGTGAGCAGCTTCGACAAGAAGGAACCAACTATGAACAA
Source organism: Paenibacillus sp. KS1 (assembly GCF_001680695.1). Taxonomy (NCBI): domain Bacteria; kingdom Bacillati; phylum Bacillota; class Bacilli; order Caryophanales; family Paenibacillaceae; genus Paenibacillus; species Paenibacillus sp. KS1. The sequence goes on from NZ_MAIS01000093.1 coordinate 864, forward strand.
TGTCTAATTGATCACGAATCCGAATTCGTGCAATATGAGGTCTGTCTATCCTTCGGGATATTCAGCTATCGAACGAAAACAGGCTATTATGTGAAGGGTTATCATCGGACACCGCTTCTGAATATGGCATTCAGTCTGTATACCTTCGTATTTGGCTGGTGGGCGCTCCCATCTGGGCCTATCAATACGGTGCGTGCACTAGGTTTTAATCTGTTAGCCAAGCCGAAGAAGCTGGAAGAGGTACTGACCGAGATTGAGGTAGAAGTGAACGATGCGCTGCGTAAGGAAGAACAGAAGAGAATGAAAAATCAGTCTCGCATGTCGAAGGAAGAACGTGTGTTTGACAACCAACAATAACGACAACAATTCTGTGCATGTTGCTGTGGCATCTGCATGGTAGAAGGAGCGGATACGAATGATTAAAGCAGTTATTTTTGATTTTGATGGCTTGATTGTCGATACAGAAACAGCATGGTATGAGTCGTATAAACAAGTAAGTGCTGCGTACGGAGTAGACTTGAAAATAGAAGTATGGGGACAGTGTGTCGGTGCTTCCTTCGAGCATTTTGATCCTTTGGATTATATAGTAGAACATGCTAATCGTCCAATAGATCGAGACGAATTCAAGCGGGATGCGGATGCGCAGTTCGCGATTATCATGGAAGGGAAGGGCTTGAGACCTGGAGTTGAGATGTATCTAACCGAAGCGAAGCGTACTGGATTACGTATCGGACTTGCATCTAGCTCGAACCGTGTGTGGGTTGAATCCTATTTGAATAAGTTCAATATTCGCTCCTACTTTGAAGTTGTGAACACGTCGGATGATGTGGAACGCATCAAGCCTGCTCCGGATTTATATGAGAAGACGCTGCGTGAACTTGAAGTTAGCGGCACGGAAGCGGTTGCGTTCGAAGATTCGATGCACGGCATGATCGCAGCCAAAGCAGCGGGAGCTTACTGTGTGGTCGTACCGAACAATGTTACCTCGCATATGGAATTCACAGGCAGTGATGGACGATTAAGCTCGATGGCGGAGAAGGAATTGAATGCAGTACTCGCAAGCGTCGCAGTGAGCTCTCAAGCTGAATCTGTGTAATAAAAATGGTGAATTGGAGGATATAGATTTGTCATTTGTATGGGAGAACATAGTTGGAGGAATTCTGTTCCTGCTTGTTCTAGTCGCAGTGATGATCGGAGTGGTGCTTCTAATTGTTCGCTCAAAGCAGCGCACCTCTCAATTGCATGTCAGAATCGAGAAGTTGGAACGTCAGGTGAATGAACTACAAGGTCATCCCGCCAATAAACAACGATACTAACAATCGGAACTCTATAATCTGTTCTACATGAAAGTTGGGGGATAGAAATGACTGCATCGAATGAAATTACATATGGTATGTATACGATGTGTATGGTACAGGATGGAGATCAAGTACTCTTGATGAATCGTCCTGACAGTAAGGGCTTTCCGGGGTATTTGGCTCCGGGAGGCAAGGTCGAATTCCCAGAAAGTCTGACAGAGGGCGCAATTCGAGAAGTCTATGAGGAGACAGGTCTGCGAGTGAGTGAACTGATCTATAAGGGCTTGGACGAATATGTCGTTCCTTCTACGAATTATCGGTATATGGTATTCAATTATTTGGCTACCTCCTATGAGGGAGAATTGCTGAAGAATCCTCCTGAGGGGGAACTGGAATGGGTGCCAATTGAGGAAGCGTTGGAATTGCCAATGCAGTCCTGGTTCAGACGTAAGTTTTCTTTGTTTTTCAAGGAAGGGACATTTGAGATATCCGTAGTATGGAATGAAGAGGAGAAGCAAGCGATAGAAGAGAAGATTGTCTTGCTTGTATGAGGAAGAGGACAACCGATCGAGTAGGAATGTGAACCCGTATTATGTAGCCTTCGCAGAAAACGCCGGGAATGCCTGGCGTTTTTTGTGTATTTGTATCGAAATCATGTCATGCATGCCCTCTGCATGATCCGACATTCTTGTTGAAGAGGGAACGCAGCACTCATTGTATCTTAATGAGAATTATAAAGATTGCACATTAGTAATTGGTGTGGTTAAATATGGTATTAAAGATGGAGTTGCAGGTTATTATCGCATTTTTTAGGAGGATCGATATCGTGTCCTTGCTTACAATTCTTGCGGAACTGGGGCTGCGCATACTTCTTAGAACAACATCGCCTCTAAGCTGTTCAGAAGAAGAAATGAGGGAATACAAGCGGGCATATCAGGAAGCGCTTGATGGGGATGGCATCGTACGGATTGCTCCTTCTTATTCAAAAGAACGGTTTGTACGTTACATCGCTGCTGCGGAGAACGTTCTGCTACACGGGTCGAATCATCCAGAAATCGATGAGCTGCTTACGAAGCAGCAAACGTTGTACAACGGGATCATGACCGAGGCGGTTTTTGCGACTAGTGATGGAATTTGGGCCATGTTCTATGCCGTGCTCGACCGCGCGAAGCTGAAGATCAATTTTCGCAATGGATGTGTAATTAGCTTACGGAATAAGAGATTTTATTTTTTCTCTTTAACAAGAGAAACGTTTGAAGACACCAACCACCCGTGGAGGAGTGGGACGATTTATTTGCTGTCCAAGGATACGTTCAACGGCCCCGAACAGAAAGCTGCCGCGTTCGATGAATGGACCAGTTGCACTTCAGTAAAGCCGCTCGCTCGCATTCATGTCGAGCCGTCAGACTTTATATTCTTAGATCATGTAGCCGCGCATAAGAGCACAGAATCTGCCGCATGGACCTGGTTGTTATACAAATGGAGATCGCGCGCTCGTAAGCGAATGCAATCGACGCCCCAAGTATAAATATAGCGTTTGGAGGAGAAAGAAAATGAACAAGAAAGAATTATTGCTCGATCAATTTCTCGTCTGCACCTTAGAAAAAGGCTGGTTCGCTCCGTTATTCGCATCGTTGGAAGGCTTGTCCGCAACACAGGCGCTATGGAAGCCGAATGATCAGGTTCACTCGATATGGGAGATTGCCGAACATTTGCTTTTTTGGCAAGAACGCTACTTGCTTCGCTTTCAGCAAAAACTAGTCCCTGATCTGACAATGGAAAATGAAGAAACCTTTAGATTGGGTAAGTCTGATAGAACCGAGGAGGATTGGTCAGAGCTGCTGCAACGTATCGCTTCTGTTCTTGATCAGTGGAAGCAGGAATTGACTTCGTCCAGCGAGAGCAAGATGGAAGAGCCTGTACGTCATGGTTCCGATGAACCTTGGGAATCGACGCTCATCAATATGAATGCTCATATTGCCTATCACGCCGGACAGATTGTTTATTTGCGCAAGCTGCAAGGAGTATGGGACTCACAATTAGGGGCTTAATCATACATCATGGTTTGAGATAAAAGGAGGCTTAAGATGCAGCAAGAAATCGTTGATTATTACACAAGATTTGATGAGTGGGGAAGATTAGAGCGGGAGAGCTTAGAATTTCGCATCAATTGGCATTACATGAAACGGTATCTTCCATCAAAAGGGGAGGTTCTGGATAATGGTGCCGGACCTGGGCGGTACGCGATGGAATTGGCTCGCTCTGGTTATCAGGTCACCTTAACTGATCTAACACCTGCCTCTGTTGATTTTGCAGAGAATAAGGCTGCTGAGCTTAATCTCGCTGCACAATTTCGCGGATTCTATGCCGCAGACGCTAGGAATTTACATATGCTACCGAATGAACAGTATGATGCAGCTCTCATGTTAGGGCCATTGTATCATTTGCAGGAGGAAGAGGAGCGGGCAGCCGCCGCAGAAGAATTATACCGTGTAACGAAACCGGGTGGTATCGTCTTTGTTGCATTCAGACCACGCCTTGTACACACCCTTCTCTCTCTTAAATTTCCACAGAATTGGAAGCCGCTCGACAATGTAGAGGCTTTACAAGATTTTTTACATACCGGAATATTCAATCATGCAGATAAAGGCAGATTTACGGGCGCATATTTTTACAAGGTGGAAGAGATTATGCCATTCATGCGTGAACATGGATTTGAAGGAATCCAGTTGATCAGCTCCTCTGGGCTAGGAGGAAATTTGACACCGGAGCAGTGGCAATATTGGTCGAGCCGTGGCGAACAAGAGCTCGAGGGACTCTATCAGTTGCTATATGATACTGCTGCCGATCCTTCGCTGCTAGGAACAGGAACCCATTTGTTATACATCGGCAAGAAAGTCCGATAGCGAACATTCTACAATTTGCTCGACAATTCGATGACTCAGTATCGAGGCGAACGCCGCGATGCTGGGTCTTTTTTGGTATATAGACATGACGAAATGACCACATTCTTCTGGGGCTGTAACAATTTGCAACAAATTTTGCATTAATACAAAACTATTGTAAGAGGGAAACAAATATGATAGATTACAAGATGTCCCAAAAAAGAGGAAGTTGAACCGACATGCTAGATTGAGAGATAACGAGGAGGAACTGATTTTGCAGGTGAAATCATGGTTGAAAAGTTGGATTGCATCATTACTCGTATGTATTCTAGTCCTTACATCGCCGGCGTTTACGTATGCCGCAGTTGGTACATCAGTTGATTCATCCGCGTCTACTGTACTGTCTAATGCAGCGATGGCGTACGATGAGAAAGTTATGGATTCGAAGCCATCGGACGGTGGTCACCAAGTTATCGATCCCAAGCTGTTGCAAGCTTTTCAGTCTGACGGGGTTGAGACGTACATCATCAAGTTAAAGGAACAGCCGGATATGAAAGCCATCTCACAGCATGCGCTGCAATGGTCTCAGCAGAAGGGAGAATCATCAGCGAAGCAGACACGCACGGTGCGCAACTTCATTGTGAACTCGCTAATGAGCACAGCAGACCAGTCGCAATCAGGCATTATTCAGCAGCTCCGTCAAATGGAGTCCGCTGGGGATGTGCGTGAATTCCATCCGTATTACATTGTGAATGCGATTGCGGTAACCAGTACGAAGGCGGCCATGGAGAAGCTCGCAGCCCGTGATGAAATCGAGAAGATTCTGCCTAACCATACATATACGCTTCAATCTGAAATCGTGTCGAAGTCGAAGCTAACGGGAGCACAATCTGCTGCTGGCAATCAAGAAGTTCCGTGGAACTTGCGCAATATTAACGCAGCTCAGGCGTGGGAGCTTGGCTTCGATGGAACAGGCGTTGTGGTTGCCAACATGGACTCCGGTGTAGATGGAACCCATCCGGCACTGCAGCATAAATGGAGAGGTCTGAATCAAAATGGTGACATTGTGGACCCAGAGCTAAGCTGGTTCGACGCTACAATCGAGAGGAAGAAGCTGCCTACGGATGGAAGCGGTCATGGTACGCACGTTATGGGCACAATGGTAGGATCTGAGAAGGATGGCAGCAACAAGATTGGGGTAGCCCCCAATGCGAAGTGGATAGCGGCTCGTGTGTTCGATTCGAATGGACAAACGACAGATGCAGATCTCATTAAGGCGGGGGAGTGGATTCTTGCACCTACGGACAAGCACGGAGTGAAGCATCCCGAACTTGCGCCCGATGTCGTGAATAATTCATGGGGGAACGTACCTGCTGGCAAGAATGAGTTCTTCCAAGATATCGTGAAGGCATGGATCGCAGCCGATATCTTCCCGGCATTCTCAGCAGGAAATACGCAGCCTCCAGAGAACAATGGCGGACCAGGCTCCATTGCAGCACCGGGCAATTATCCTGAATCATTCGCCACAGGTGCGGTTGACATGAACAATAAGCTGGCAGATTTCTCGCTGCAAGGGCCGACGCCATATGGACAAATGAAGCCGGAAGTATCTGCTCCAGGTGTACATATTCGTTCAGCAGTACCAGGCGGACAATATGCGCTCATGAACGGAACCTCGATGGCAAGTCCGCATACAGCAGGCGTGGCTGCACTGATTAAGCAGGCAAATCGCAGCTTAAAGGTAAAGGATATAGCGGAAATAGTAACGACCACTACGGACGCATTAACCGACGATGAATTCCCGCAATCGCCGAATAATGGCTATGGCTCAGGCCTTATTAATGCCCTCAATGCCGTGTCAACCCAGAACAAAGGGCTGGGCAAGGCTGTTGGTCAGGTGACGATCGATGGGTTGAATCTGGGAACTCCGACGATTGAACATGAGCCTATTGCATTGACGTTCAATATATTGGACAAGGACATATTTGCACGTGTGAAGGACGATGTCAGTGTGACGGATGTGAACCTATATGTCCGTGAGAAGGGCACTACCGGCTGGAGTAAGCACGCGCTGCTTCGAACTTCCGGAAGTCATATGAATGGTTTATATGAGGGAGCTATCCCTGTTCAAGAGCTGTCGTTGAATGGTATTGAATATTATATAGAAGCAGTAAATTTCGCAGGCAGCTCGTCCAAGACAGACATCTATCCCATAACGGTATCGAAGGGCGTCAAGGTTGGCTATACGCAAGATTTCGAAACCTCGATTGAAGGATTTGGATTTGGAGATGCCTCAGGAGTATGGCAATGGGGCGTTCCAACAAGCGGCCCGAAAAAAGCATTCTCCGGCACTAAAGTAATGGCAACCGTTCTGGATGGCAATTATCCGAATGGAACAAACAGTTATGTTGAAATGCCAGTGATTGACTTGACGGATACGAAACACGCTGTTTTATCCTTTGCTCATTGGTATAAGCTCGGCGATTGGTGGAGTGCTTCCTTCGATCGGGCAGAAGTGTTTATCGGCAGTAAGAAATCAAACTTCACGTTCGAACGGGTAAAAACTTTTACGATGCGCAACACCACGTGGACAACCGAATATATTGACTTGTCTCCCTATGCAGGCGATCAAATCTACGTAGTATTCAATTTACGAGGAGACTTTGGCAGTGACGAGGGCTGGTACATCGATGATATTAAAATCCAAGCCCCTGATTCGACAATTCCGCTTCCTCCTAAAATAAAGACTAGGAGCAACGCACCAGGCAAAGTCATTCTTGATTTTGACAAGGCGCCTTCGGGGACATTGAAGGAATATGTCATTTATCGTACGAAGGATCTTAGTGGGACTTGGGATGAGATTGGCACAAGCACTGGCTATAACTTTGCCGATCTGCCTACCCCTCAGAAGGGGACGTATTATTACAAAGTAAAGGCGCGAACCGTTAGTCATACGATGAGTTCAGACTCGGATATTGTATCTTGGACATTTACGGGTGGCAGTGAAATCTTCAGTGATGATTTCGAAGGCGTTAATAAAGGCTGGACTGTTGAGGGGAAAGGAAACGAATGGGAGCATGGGGTTCCGCATCCGACTCGTGGGCCGCAGAAAGCAGTCTCTGGCCAGAAGGTATGGGGAACGAACTTGAATGGCCCTTATGGCGGCGATGTGAATGAGAGCCTTGTATCGCCTGAAATCGATTTGACTCAGGTGAAGCATGCGACGTTGTATTTCCAACAATGGTACGATATTGATGATGGAGATAAGGCAACAGTCGAGATAAGCAAGGATCAGGGAGCTACATGGAAGCCGCTCGCTGAGTATCCGAAGCAGGGTTATGATACGAATCATCCACGCAGGTTCTGGTATTTGGAAGAGCTTGGACTTGATACATACATGGGAGAGAAGATCAAATTGCGCTTCCGATTCGAGAGCAAGCGGCCGTCGTTCCAACTCGGCTGGTACATTGATGATGTGGAAGTTCGGGAAACTCCTCCGGTGATGACAAGACCGAAGACATCTTCCACTCATACGGCTGCCGGACAAGCAGGGAAAGCAAATGATGATACGCAGGGAGCAAGGAATGCACTCTTTACCTTAGAAATGTTGAAATCAGCGAAGCGTGATCATGCCGCGAAGCTGGATGAGCAAATGCAGACCGTGATGCAGCAGTCAAATACGGGCCGGATGCCGATAATGGCGGACATCAGCGTCGTGCAATCGCAGCGGGCAACACGCTCTGATGCAGGAACCGGAGGCTATACACTGAAGCATCCGCCTGGTGCATATACGCTGCAAGTGGAGGCTTATGGTTATAAGACGGAGCAGCGACCGATTGTCATCGAGCAAAATCAAGATACGGTGATGAATGTTCATTTACAGCCATTGGCGAAAGGCAAGGTTACCGGTAAGATCACGGATCGTGCAACAGGGTTGCCGGTGAAGCATGCGACAATCAGATTATTAAATGATGTTCGTGTTGAACCAGTTGAAACAAATGAAGAGGGACAATTTGAACTCGAAGCCTACGAAGGCGACTATCAACTATCGGTATCCGCATTGAATTACTTATCGGTTCAAGACAACATTAAGATCACAGGTAACGATACAACTCACGTATCATATACGCTTCATAGCTTCCAAGGATCAACTGATGAAATCTATTACGATGATGGCGTTGCTGATAATGCCAAGGCATTCTTTGTATCTGGAAATGGGTTTGCAGTTCGTATGACAACGGACGGCCCCGCACAAGTAACAGGTGCAAGATTCTTCTTCTGGGATCAAGGCTGGCCGAATCCTGGCGGGGAGAAATTCAAGTATGCCATCTATGATGCCAGCGGCCCTGATGGCCTTCCAGGTAAGATGGTGGCCGGTCCGTATGAAGGCAAGGCAGTGCTGGATGGTTCGTGGACAGATGTAACGATACCGAATCCGATTATTGTCAACGGTGATTTCTATGTAGCCTACATTCAGGACGGTGTCATGCCTAATGTACCAGGATTGTCGATGACGAAGCCTGGCAATTTTTCAGGGCGTTCATGGAAGTTGGATCGCGGTTCGTGGAGGAAGATAGGAAACAGCGATGGCAATTATATGATACGGGCTAAGGTTACAAAGATTGTGGAAGAACCGGTGATAACAGAACCAGTGTCAGACAGCACAGTTACGGATGCTCATATTGTTGTGAAAGGAATATATCCAACCGATGGAACGACGATTCACTTATATCGTCAAGACGTTCGTGTCGGAACTGGAACGGTGCAGCAAGGACAATTTGCGATATCAGCTGATTTGGAGCGTGGAGCGAATAAGTTGTATGCAGTCGCAGAAACGAATGGACAAGCGACAAGCAAATCGGCCACGATTACGATCAACTATCAGGCACCAGCACAAAATGGGGATATTACATCGATCGCTGTACATCCTCGAGATGTGTCCCTGAAGGCGGGGGAACAGTCGACGCTGACTGTAACAGCGGCCGTATACGAGAATGGCAACCTCCTACCGATGCCAATATCAGAAGGATTGATATTTACTTCGTCAGACAGTCGAATTGCAGAGGTAGATCAAGCTGGTCGTGTTACAGGCGTGAGTGAAGGGGTGTCGGTCGTTCAGGTAACCTACCAACAGTGGAGTGATCAAGCAACGATAACCGTGCATCGCGGGGACGATGGAAGGGAGCCTGAACTCCAAGGCATTACAGTGTACCCTGATAAGCTTGCAATACATGTGGGAGATTCAGCACCACTGTCTGTTGCAGCGATCGTATATGAAGATGGAGAAGTTAAATTATCGCCAATTACAGAGCCGTTGCAGTTCCATTCCTCAGATGAGCAAGTTGCCAAGGTAGATGATAAGGGACGGGTAACGGGTTGGAACGAAGGCATGGCAACAATTACAGTTGGATATAAAGATAAACAAGCAGAAGCAACCGTTACGGTGCGTAAGAAAAATGTTAATCCATATGAGCCTCCTATTTCTTCAGGCGGGGGATCATCCAGTTCGCCCGTAACAATTCCTGAGAAGGATAAGCGGATACCGGTTATTGCTAATAACCGAACGATTGGGTATCTGGTAGAGCAGCCAGCTTCTGCGACAGGTTCTAAATCTGCTAAGGTATCCCTCTTGGAACAATGGCTGAGTGAGCAGCTTACGCGTAAAGCTAGTACAGCAGTTGAGATGGATCTTACTAATGTACGTTTCGAGGATTATACTCAAGTATCGATCACTTTCCATGCAGCGATGATGAAGCAGCTTCTGGCTTCTGGGAAGGAACTGCATATTCGTTCAGCAGCATATGAATTGAAGATACCAACGGCCTCCTTGGCGGATTATGCTGCGGAAGATCAGTTTAAGCTGCTTGTATCCGTCAAGAAGGGTTCGGAGCGTCAGGCAGGAACAGGGGAAGGTGCTAGTGGCGACCAGGGAAATCTCGTATCCAGCCTTGTTGCCATTTATAACGAGAGCGACAAATTGACTCACCCAGTTATCCTCTTGCTTCGAGGGGACGCTTCGAAAGTGAGGGATTTGCGCAAGACAGCTATGTATCGGATAAACGCACAGGGGACATGGAGTGTTGCAGGAATGGCAACTCATAATGCGGAAGGACTTGCTTTGACTGTTGAACAGACGGGAACGTATGCGTTGTATGAGAACGCTCCAAGCTTTGCGGATTTGGCAAATCACTGGGGCAAAGATGCAATTGAAGTACTGGCAGCACAGCAAATTGTAAATGGAACGGGTAAGGGACTCTACACGCCGAATGCAATTATCTCTCGGTCACATTTCCTCATGATGCTCGATCGGTTGCCACATCATGCAGGCACAGAAGCTTCCATGAAGAAGAATGAAAGATTCGTGAATGAGGTTATGGACGGTGTTGGTAAGTCGGCAGCTAAGGCAGATAAAGAACCGTTTACACGTGCTGAAATGGTAGCTTTGCTTGCTCAGAAGACTGCGAAAGTAATGCCAACCATCGCGAAGTCCCATTTTACAGATACGGATCATCTAGATCAGGCGAATCAAGCTGCTATTGCTTTTACAGTAGAGCAGGGCTGGATTCAAGGGATCGGAAACGGACGCTTTGGAAGCGATCAGACTCCGACTCGTGCGCAAGCAGCAATGCTCATCTATCGATATTTGAAGTCTATGAACCAATTATAGGTGCACGGCAATACGAAGTGATGTCTAATTACAAGTAAGAATTCGAGCAAATCCGTCCGCAACAATTGGGCGGATTTTGCTCTGTTTATCGAATAAAAAGAGTTAGAATTAATTGTAAATGTGTACATGATCATTCGTTACTGTGATATATTGTACATTGACATCGAGATCAGGCTCATGTGACAATAGAAAACAACTTGAAGAATGAAAACTTCAACGAAGAGAACGAGTAAGCTATGAATGCCGATCTACAGAGAGTTGGTGAAGTGCTGCAAGCCAACGTTCGGCGCATAACTGAACATCATCTCTGAGAAGCGTGGCCGAACGAGAGTAAGTAAGCTGCGCCGGAATATCCACCGTTATTCGGATATCGCAGCGAGTGTGGCTGCGAAGAGAGCTGCATGGAGCAGGAGAGATAGATGCATTGGCAATTGCGAATGTCTATCATCATGCTGCATGAATATGGGTGGTAACGCGGATAGAATCCGTCCCTTTCGAGGGACGGTTTTTTTGTTGTATGGGGATGCTGCTGTAGAAATGTATTAGATGTCTAGGGGGAACAGAAAGATGAAGTCATTGCCGAGAAGCCACGTGTTTTTCGTGGGACTTATGCTATTTTCGCTATTTTTCGGAGCGGGGAATCTAATATTCCCGCCAATCTTAGGACAACAGGCGGGAGACAGCTTCATATATGCCATATCAGGGTTTATCCTGACTGGTGTTGGGCTGCCATTGTTAACGGTAATTGCGATTGCAATATCCGGACGAGATATGCAGCACTTAGCAAGTAGAGTACATCCTAAGTTTGGGATCTTGTTTGCGGTTATTGTCTACTTGTCCATTGGGCCATCCATGGGAATACCGCGGGTTGCTAACGTTGCATTTGAAATGGGGGTACGCTCTTTTGTACCTGAATCACTGCAATCAAGCAGTTGGGTTCTGTTCGTGTACACACTCGTCTTTTTCTGTGTTGTTTATTGGTTATGTCTAAATCCATCCAAGCTCGTAGTGCGGGTTGGCAATATCCTAACACCATTGCTGCTGATTTCGATTACGATATTATTCATTGCTGCCATGATGGGGCCGCTCGGCGAAGCACAGCCTGCTATCAAGGAATATGCGGTTTCACCAGGATTCAAAGGGTTTATGGAAGGCTACCTAACAATGGATACGATAGCAGCATTGGCCTTCGGCATTATTGTTATTAATGCCATTCGTGATCAAGGAGTCCAAGACAAGAGAATGATTACAAGAGCGGCTATACAAGCAGCAATCATCGCAGGTGTCGGACTGTCCTTGGTTTATGCAGCACTCGGGTTTTTGGGAGTTACAAGTGTGACTGGACTCGGTTATGCGGCAAATGGAGGACAGCTGCTAACGCAAATCGTACAGCAGTTGTTCGGGGAAGCTGGATTAATATTGCTGGCTGCCATTGTCACGCTTGCTTGTCTTACGACCTGCATCGGATTGGTGTCCGCATGCAGTCAGTATTTCTCAACACTACTTGGCCGATTTACTTACAACCAAATTGCATTTATCATTTGCGTGCTGGGGTTATTGGTGGCGAATCTAGGCTTGAATAAGATCATTTCGATTTCAATCCCAATTTTGCTTATCATTTATCCCGTATCCATTGTATTGATCATTTTATCACTGTCACATCGCTTGTTTGGCGGTCGTCAATCGGTATATGTCGGTGCACTGGTCGGTACGTTCATCATCAGTATATTCGACGGATTGAAGCAAGCTGAAATTCAGTTCGACACGATTCTGTCGTGGTTGAAGATGCTCCCGCTGTACAATCAGGGAATTGGCTGGTTGGTTCCGGCCATTGTCGGAGGGATTATCGGTTATTTGCTTGGTCTTATATGGCCGGAAAGCAAACGGATGTTTTACAATGTAACAAGAAGATTCAAGACCTATTTCAAAAAGAAGTAAAATGAATGAGAAGCTAAGCGGCTGGCATTACGTGGGAGTAGCTTCTTTACAGCAACATCCTCATATGAAATAATTGGTGAAAACATAGATGAATGATATCTAGGAGTTGATACGTTGAACATTCAAGAAGTGATGGATATATTGCCGCATCGTTACCCGTTTCTCATGATTGATCGCGTCACTCAGATTGAACCGGGTACGTCCGCGATTGGATATAAACTCATTTCTCACAATGAATGGTTTATGTCGGGTGCGTCAACTTTCATGCCGGATTCGCTTATTATTGAAGCACTTGCCCAGCTAGGAGCTTTTACAGCTGTCCAGAGTCAGCAGGGTAGTCTTGGCTTCTTATCTTCATTGAAAGGTGTGGAATCAATGGGGAGAGCATATGCAGGGGACAAGCTAGAGCTCAGCTATGAAGTACTGCGGAGCAAAAAGGGATTCACAATTGGCAAAGGCGAGGCTTCAGTGGACGGACGTGTCATTCTAAGAGCAGATGAGATCATGATTTATACCGCTTGATGAGATGAAGGATTATTATCTAAATCGCAATCAATAAAGAAGAGTCGTCCGGGGAATTACATGGACGACTCTTCTTGTTATTTGGAAGGGGGGGAATATCTTATATCTTGTATCTTATTTAACAGCCCATAATGCTGGAACGTTAGTAGGCTCCCAGCCAGCTAATGACGTGTGCGGCTGGAGGCACTCGTATACCGTGCCATTGTAAGTAACTTTGTCGCCCACTGCATAGGATTTATTTGCTACCCAAGCAGCTACTGCAGGTGCATCAGCAGTTGTAGCGGATACTGCATTGCTGTCTGCAGAGACATTCCCAGCAGCGTCAAATGCACGGACAGTGAATGTGTACGCTGTCTTCGGGCTGAGGCCAGTAACCACATAGTCTGTTGTTGTGCCGGATACAGTTGCAACTAATGTCGCTCCACGATAAACGCGGTAGCCAGCAACGCCAACATTATCAGTGGAAGGGCTCCACATCAGCGATACCGAAGTAGATGTCGGTGTACCCATTACATGCAAGCCAGTTGGTGCAGTTGGAGCGTCATTATCAACAGGTACTGTAGGTGTGGTAACGCTTACTACATTGCTAGCAGCTGATTGATTGCCAGCAGCATCTACCGCTTTCACACTAAATGTATATGCAGTATTGGATGTGAGACCGCTTACAGTATACGTAAGTGTGGATCCCGATACGTTGCCAACAAGGGAGTTGCCATTGTACACGTTGTAACCGGTTACACCAACGTTATCACTAGAAGCATCCCATTTCAAGGACACGCTTGTTGCTGTTGTTGCAGTCACTGCCAGGTTAGCAGGTGCAGTAGGAGCTTGGTTGTCGCCAGGGTTCGTTCCGCTAAAGTTCACGTCGAGTACATTGTAGAATGCGTTTGGAGTATCTGCAATTTCCCACACTGCAAGGATAACATGATAGCCAGTGCGAGCCGGTACATTACAAGTATCCGAATACGTCGATGGAGGACGTACGCCACCATAATTAACGGAGCAGAATGGTGTTAGATCGAAGGAGTCGCGTGTCAGCTTTGCATTAGGATTCCAATTTTCTTTTGTAATATAGTATTTCCAGCTTGATGTTGCATGAGCTGCAGTTAGTTTCCAATTGAACGTGTTTTGTCCAGCATTGATGTTGACTTTAGTCCAGCGAGTTGCGGATTGCTCATCCAGTTCAGGGAAGGCTCCGTTAGCGCTTGCAATTTTGCCGTCAGCAGGTCCAGCATTAGGAAACCCCTTCGGTGCTTCCAAGCTTTGTGGTTCGTACTGAATCGCTCCGCAGTTTGTATTCTGACCGGATTTACACAATGCAGCTCTGCTGGCAGGGCCTTCGATATAACCATGTCCAAACGCTTTATCAGCAAAGAGCACCATACAGATAACCGTTACGAGCATTGCACCAAAACCGACAAGCAACTTCGTTGTTATTGGGTTGGAAAGACGCAGTTGATTCACACTATCAACCTCCTAAGAATAATGGGATGTCATGAAACAATTCAAATGAAATGTTAAACCCTTTAAACTTAAAGTCGGCCTCCTTTCCATATGAAGTTGTCAAAATAAAAGAGTGGAGCTCCTAGATGACGCTATGGATACAGCTTCTAGCAACTCTATTATATAAACTCGGAAGAGTTCATATACAAAGCAACATACTTAGTCACAAAATGAAGGAATCGTGGATATTGTCCAGCAAACGGGTGGATTTCATGAACAGGTATTCGTGGTCGAAATATAGAAGAAAATGCTGTTGAAATGTTATTGTTGTTGTTTGTTTCTATCATACTTGAAAGTGTGACCAATGTGTGAACGAAATATTTTAATTAGATTGCGCATGCCATTATAAAAATTAATTAAACCGCATTAACTTTCAGGTTGTACTTTGGAACGGGATAAGGTCATTATGG
Organism: Paenibacillus sp. KS1; assembly: GCF_001680695.1. Taxonomy (NCBI): domain Bacteria; kingdom Bacillati; phylum Bacillota; class Bacilli; order Caryophanales; family Paenibacillaceae; genus Paenibacillus; species Paenibacillus sp. KS1. Next base: position 16,087 of record NZ_MAIS01000093.1, read on the forward strand.
TTCATAAACAAGGAAGAAGGATGCAGCTATCCTTCGTAATCGAAGTGGCGTACATCCTTTTATCATGTAGTGTTTGTTTGTTGTATTTAACTTGAAAAGTCGCCATTATCGTGATTGATTTGCCATTGAATACCGAATTTATCCGTCAAGTTACCGTAGGCTTTGCTCCAAAACGTTTCTTGGAGCTCCATGCCAACTTGTCCACCTTCCTTGAGCTTGTTGAAGATGGATGTCAATTTATCGACATCTGTGTCAACAATAGAAAGAGTGATATTAGTGCCTGCTTGGTATGGCATGCCCGGAAATACATCAGAAAACATCACGATCGTTCCTTGAATGTTCAGTCTTGCGTGCATGACCAAATGTTTGGCCTCCTCGGGAAGAGGATGGGATGGATCTGGCGGTGTGTCCCCAAATGTCATAATATGAGGCTTGTCTAGCCCGAACACTTCGGCGTAGTACTCGACTACCTCACGGCAGTTGCCGTTGAAGTTGAGATATGGATGGATGGACATGGTTGGCTTCACTCCTTAGCAGTTGTTGGTTCTGAAGTCTAACGGTTCTTTTGCATACTAGCATTATTGTCGTTTCACGATTCATTATACATGGAAGTGAAATTCAATAATATTAAATTTTATCTATATTTTTTACTGTCTATAGAGTTATAGAGTAGGCATGGTAATGCAGGAGATTGTTTGCAAGAGAGAAAGAGAAAGAGAAAGAGAAAGAATGTGGATGATCCCGGAGGATTTGAGTCTCGGCTGAGTGCGAACAATCGAATGTTGACTAGTATAGGGTTGGATCGGATCGCGCTAAGATGAAGTACTGGAAGGGTTCTCCGAGGGATGGAATGGGAAAGATATATGAAGCGGGTATCTAACACGGGAATAAGAAAGGATGGATTCCACAATGACAGAACCGATTGCAATCCCTGATCTTTCATTAAGACCTTATCAGCTCACAGTGGAACGAGAGATGGAGACTCCTCCAGCCGTTCTATACAAAGCATGGACACGATGGTTCGATCGCTGGTTCGCGGAACCGGGAACCGTAATGATGATGGGGGAGGTGAATACGGTTTTTTATTTTGAAACGGTATACCGCCCTGACACGAAGCACGAGGCGCAGCGGCATCCGCATTACGGTAGATTTCTCCGCCTCGAACAGGATAGGCTAGTTGAACTGACATGGGTGACGGGGAGTAGGGGGACAAAGGGAGCTGAGACTGTCGTTACCGTAACACTACTTCCCTCTGCTGTCGGAACGAAGCTCCGCCTAACGCATGCTGGATTTCCAGATGAGGCATCCAAGAATCAGCATGAGCAAGCATGGCCAATGGTGCTGGAACAGCTTGATAACCGGATGAAGATTGCTGAATGAGCATTTGCTGTATCAATTGTAAAGGAAGTATGACACGTTTTTTTCGTGTCATACTTGTATGCCTGCAACGGCATACATTCCGTTACGCATAATTTGCGTGAGCTGCTTGGCCATATAATCTACGGAGAACGGCAACTCCTGATCCAGCCATGCTTTGATGACCATCATATAAGCCCCTGCAGAGTAATTGATGAGAAACGCGTCATGAACCTTTAATTTAGAGGGATCAGATTGGAGCAGGGTAAGATCTTTACTCATATTCTCCTTAATCATCTCGATCGTAGTCCACATAAACCCCGGAACGTGCTCTAGCATGACTTTATAAAAATCGCGGTTTCGATCAATATGCTGGAACAACCTAATGAACTTTGGCGTTGGATCATAAGTGGAATGTTCCTGTTTACCTTTGAACTGGTCTGCGGTTGCTGCATGCAATTCGACATCCTCCATCGCTTGCTTCATCATTTCTTGAATGCTTTGCTGCAGAAGGTCTTGCTTATCCTGGAAATGATAATAAAAAGTAGAGCGATTCATGTCGGCCCTCGCAATAATGTCCTGTATGGTTAAAGCTTCCAAGCCCTTCTCGGCGATTAGTGTGATGAATGCTTCCTTTATGATGCGTCGTGTTCGTTTTATTCTTCGATCTTCTGTTTTCTGTGAATTGGACATATTCGTCTCCTCTGTAGAAAATATTGAAAAGTATCAGACAAGTAATCTGAATCCGTACGTTTTCCGACAAAATCTATCATATTGATGGTGGTAGATTATCGTTTCATTCTTATAATAATCCTTAAGATTCATTTTATCCAACACTATGTCGGAAAATTTTCGTAGGGAGGAGATGTACAGATGTCAACGATTTTCTTCAAAGGCGGAACCTTGATTAATGGAAAAGGCGGATATATAGAGGACGCAGGCGTATTGATTCAACAGGATGTTATCGTTCAAGCAGGAAAAGCCTCAGAAATTACGGTAGCAGCCGAGGCACGTGTGGAGGAGCTTGACGGTAAGATTATTATGCCGGGGCTGATTGATGCTCATCTGCATTTAGTTGGTGCAAGAACACCTAATATGGTTGCGGCCTCGATTATCCCATCAGAAATCCTGATGGGGCGGGCGCTGAATGATACGAAGAAAATGATCAACGCTGGCATTACGAGTGTTAGGGATGTCGGAAGCCATATTGCGGTGCATGTGCGCAACCTTATCAAAGAGGGTGAATTCAACGGGCCACGAATTAAGACCTCCTATCAAATGCTGAGCCAAACCGGAGGGCATGGCGATTTGCATATGCTGCCTGCCCAATTTAACAAATATGGACATATATGTGACGGCATAGCAGAATGCAGCAAGGCAGCGCGGACGATGTTCCGCCAGGGGGCGGACTTTATCAAGGTTTGTGCATCAGGAGGGGTATTGTCTGAAAAGGATGACCCCCGTTCGCCGCAATTTACGATTGACGAGCTGAAAGCGATCGTGTATGAGGCAGAAGCGGCAGGTTCATACGTCGCAGCACATGCCCAGAGCACGGTAGGCATTAAGAATGCCCTCATAGCAGGCGTCAAAACAATTGAGCATGGGGTGCTTATTGATGACGAAGGAATCGAGCTCATGCTTAAAGCGGATGCCATACTTGTTCCAACGATGACGATTACGCATTTAATCGTTACTCACGGATCGCGCATGGGATTGCCTGAAGCAACGCTGCAAAAGGCCATATTGTTGAATAATGCGCATAATCAAAATATGCAAAAGGCATATCGGGCCGGGGTCAAGATTGCAATGGGCACAGATCTGATGGGCGTAACTCCGATTGAACATGGACAGCATGCTATGGAATTGAGCCTGCTTGTGAGTGAGATTGGACTGAGCCCAATGGAAGCCATCATCGCCGCGACCAGAACGGCCGCGGAGGCATGCGCGATGCAGGATTCCATTGGTACGATTGAGGCAGGCAAGCAGGCGGATCTGTTGATTGTCTCCCATAATCCACTTCACAATATTAAGGTGCTTGAGGATTGCGTGAATATTGAGCAAGTTTATGTGGGGGGCAAGCGATTAAAGTAAGGAACAACGGAAATAAGCAATCATAATTTCTCGTCCTTTATTGTTGAGGCTGACAATTCGGGGCGAGTTTTTATTGCATTTGGGGCATGAAAAAGAAAAAATGAATTGAACTTCTATGGAATTTATTGTTATACTTCAATTAATTAAATGAACATTTAATTAATTGAAGCGAGGGATATGAATGGGCAAAATCGCAGTTATCGGTGCAGGGATCAGCGGATTAGGTGCAGCATATCATTTGCAAAAAAAAGGGCACTGTGTAACGGTATTCGAACAATCCAACTCAGTTGGCGGAAGAATGCACACAAGTCGCAAGGGCGGATATGTTTGGGATAACGGTGCTCAATTTATGGTTGACTCTTACCGGTATATGAAGGAATTGATGAAAGAGCTTGGTATGAGTGAAGATGTGACTTATGTCAATCCAATTCAAGCGATGGCGATTGGCAATCAGCAGATTTATCGATTTCAATCGGCGAATCCCTTTAGTTTTTTTCGCCATCCGAAGTTGAATGCCCGTGCGAAGATAGCTGCCGTGAAGGTGTTGTACAACGCATATAAATATCGGAATGAAATAGACTTTCACGATTCATCTCGCCTATGCTTGCTGGATGATGGCCGTGATCTGTCGTGGTGGAGAAGCGAGGCAACGGATGCTCTTGTCGACTGGGTGCTTAGTGTCCCAACTTCCACTTTGTTTTTCTGGAACGAACAAGAGACATCTTGGCATGCCCCCCTATTATCCTTGCACGATGCGCGCAGCACTTGGTCAATATATACGCCAAATGGGGGAATGGGGAGAGTTCCTGAAGCGTTGAGCCGGCTTGTTTCGGTTCAACTTGGTGCGTCAGTCACCGCAGTTGAATCTACCGATATTTCAAGCATCCGAGTTTCAATAGAAGGGAAAGAGGCTCACACTTGCGAATATTTCGATAGAGCCATCATCTCCGTCCCTGCACCTGCTGCATTGCGAATGATCGCGAATCCAGAGCTGGAACTGGGAAAGGAACGCACGGATTTTCTAGTAAATACGCGGTATACGACAAATGTAACGACGATTATCGGATACGAGAAAGCGCCAGAACAGCAAGCTTATGGATTTGCTGTGCCGTCTGTGCTGAACTCGGATCTAGCTGCGATCGGGTGGGATCACTTGAAGGGGCCAGACAGGGCTCCATCTGGTCAAGGTATTGCGGTTGCGATGCCGACTCATTCCTATAGTCAAGCGAATTGGTCGAAGGCGGATCAAGAAATCGAAAATGAGGTGAAGAGAATGGTAGGACAATTTTATCCGATACAGGATATTCGTCTTATGTTCACGCATCTCCATCGATGGAGGCATGCGATGCCGATTCAATATCCAGGTTGGGCTCGATCGCGTGACAAAGCGCTGAAGGCCATGCGGCCAGAGAATCCAAAGCTGTTTGTCTGCGGCGATTATTGGGCGGGCCCGACGACAGAACATGCTTTGTATTCTGGATACCAGGCAGCAGAGGGAGTATTGGACAGCTTTTAGAAAGGAGCAAGCAGATGGCGCGTAGAGCCGGAATTACGATATCAAGAGATGATCTATTAGATGCTGCTTTATTAAAGTTTGCGCAATTGGGATTTGAAGGAACGAAGGTAGGCGGCATTGCGGAACAAGCAGGAATTACGCCGGGAGCTTTATACTTTCATTTTAAAAGCAAGGAGGATTTATTTCTTTCATTAGTTGAACGAGAATTTGCCAAAACAGTCATAAGTCCTCCTGCAGCTAACCTGTCGCTTAGAGAAATGTTAGTTTACGCCGGAAGGCAGCTCGTTGACATGTTTAGGAGCAATCCTCCTTTTACAAAAATCATTTTCATTGAAGGGATCAAAAACCCGCAGATTGCTGCTCCATTCTATCGTCAATTGCTGCGTCAGACTGGTATATTGGAAGCGGAACTAAGGAGACACTTCCGCATTGCCGAAAATGATGGATCCGCTATTCTACACTATGCCTCCCGTTTTTTTCTAGGTGCGGTGGGATGGGCAGAGATGGCGCTGGATCTATTCGGAGGAAGACAGCAGGAACAAGTGGAAGACAGCCAAATGATTGAGTTGTACGTGGATATTTTCCTGAAAGGCTTGGAAGGGATTGTTCCGCCGAGCAGCCCATAATTTGAAGACAGCAATTCAGAGCATGTTTGGATCGGCATGTATTCTTTTGGCCCACGGCGAGAGATTGCTTCAAGATGCTGGATATATACACAAGCCGTGAGCCATCTACGAATAAATAAAACCAATACGGAATAGATCCAGGCAATCTTAATTGCCCGCAAACTGATGCTGAATTCCATTTCATCCATCGGACGAAAAAAGTTCTTCATCCTTGTAAACCTCCTCATGTCAAAAGTATTTTACATCGATAGTGTATATGTTAAACGTAAACATGTAAGGAGTTTTTTACATCTAGTGGTGACTCGGAGCTGTATTTGCATCTCCAGGCCGCTTTCTTATGAATGTAAAAGCGCTATAAGATTGACATGATCTGGATTGCATACTAGTATGAAGAAAGACTACTATATTTGTTTAACTTCATTAATACTTCCCTGCATATCTACGACTATCAAACTCAACAAGACATACTCTCCATTTGTTTGCTTTTCTTATCGAACAACACTTATGATGCGAAGCAAAAGTTAACTATCAACTATCTGACGCGTGGGAGGAAACAACATGGAAAAAGTAACAATTCCGGATTTCTTAGAAAGCAATCAGCAGCAATGGGACGAGGAATACAAGTCGAACGCATGGGATTATTTGTCGGATATTACGGAATATGCTCGATATTCGGTGGTGTATGGGTACATTCGGAAATTTATTGGAACAGAAGGGATTCTGGATATGGGCTGCGGGACAGGCATCTTATTCGATATGCTTCTCGACAGCGAGAAACAAGGGTATACAGGGATTGATCTGTCACAAGAAGCCATTAAAGTCGCATCGGCCAAATCCTCATTGAATCAGTTCCACTGTGGTGACATTAATCATTATGTGCCTGCAAAGAAATATGATGTGATCGTATTTAATGAATCGCTGCATTATGTGCCCAATACGCCACAAAAGCTGCTAGACTACTCGAATTATCTAACCCCACATGGTGTCATTGTCTCATCTCTGTATTCACATAAAAACAAAGAAGATCTCGCCTATACGATGATCGAGAATAAAATAGTGGAAATGGAGCAATGCAAGGATTTTGAGGTGATGGACAAGGTCAGTGTGTTCAATCATCATGCAGAGTTGAAATGGTATGTCCATCTGTTAAAGCGGAAACATACAGATTCATAAACAAGGAACTAAGGAAAATCGTATACAGATATAAATAATGAAGGAACCGTTTTGCGTCCATAATCTGGGCTGCCGCAAACGGTTCTTTTTTATTGGGTGATGAAAGAGTGATTTTGTCGTTATTTCACCTTATTTGTCGGCACCATTTGTCGATGAGGGAACTGTGGATCACCTTTACATAGCACAGCAATTTACGTCTTGACAACAGGCTTGTATAAGGATAAAAATGTTAGTATTAGTTAATGCTGTTACTCGATCGGAAGTAGATAATAGAAGGAGGGTTTTTGGTTAATTATATATTGCTTGTACAATTTCATAGCAACCATTTAAGGAAAAGGGGTAGAACATGGATACGCTTCAACAGAAACTATTTTCCAAGTTCCTTCTAGTCTGGTTCGGCCAGCTCATATCGAATATTGGCAGCGGTCTGACTGCCTTTACGCTCGGTATCCTAGTATTGCAGCAAACACAAAGCCCGACCAGCTATGCCATGGTCATATTTTGCTCGTTTATGCCATCTCTGTTGCTTAAGCCGGTCGGGGGTGTTCTCGCCGATCGCTTCGACCGCAGGTTGATGATGATCTTAGGTGATGCAGGCTCTGCTTTTGGTCTCATATTCATTTTGGCCTTCGTGCTGATGGGCAGCTTGGAGGTATGGCACATATACGTAGGGGCATCCATTAGTTCGATATTCGGTGCCTTGCATAATCCCGCCTACAAAGCTTCTGTTACCGACTTCGTCAGTGAAGAAAAATACACCCAAGCAAGCGGCTTGATGCAGCTTGCCTCCACTTCTCAGTTTCTAGTCTCCCCAGTTCTAGCTGGTATCTTGATTACGATTATGGACATCAAATTCATATTAGTCATTGATATTTTGTCATTTATCATCGCGGCGCTATTGGTTGTATGGGTTAGAAGCAATCGGGTAGTTGCTGAGCAAGCTAAGCTCCAGAATCATCATGTTGAAGAGCAGGTCAAGCTAAGTTTTTGGCATGAGCTGAAAGAAGGAATGCGGACAATCAACGCCAATAAAGGGATTGTCGTACTCATTACACTTACTTCTGTATTGTGCTTCTATATTGGATTTTTGCAGACATTGCTTGCTCCGATGATGTTGAACTTTACAGATCCGAAGACGTACGGAATCTCTCTATCCGTGTGTGCGTCGGGCTTGCTAGTCAGCAGTTTACTGATTAGTATTTTTGGAGGAATTAAGAAGCATGTCGCTACAATGACGGTATGTCTTGTCTTTGTTGGGCTCTTCTATTCGCTTATCGGCGTTTCGACGAATGTATATGTGATTGTCGTATCAGGATTTCTCTTTTTCTTTGCTCTAGCATTTGTGCAGACGAGCTTGGAAGTATTGATTCGGCAAAATATTGACAATACCGTGCAAGGGCGGGTATGGTCCCTCATATCGGTGGCTACGCAGCTCGGATATCCGATTGCCTATGTTCTTTCTGGTGTATTGGCCGAGCATGTATTCAATCCGCTATTGGTGGAGGGCGGTTTGCTCGCTACATCAGTTGGCAGCATTATTGGCATTGGGCCGGGTCGTGGCATTGGCTTTATGTTTATTGTGTTTGGAATTCTCATCGCATTCTTATCGTTTGTTACAGGTCGAACCAAAGTGATTAAAGAATTGGAAAGCAATGCAGTGGACGAGAAATAAAAAAGAGATGAATAACATTAATACAATATAATGACAACCAAATATAAGC
>NZ_MAIS01000398.1:0-231 GCF_001680695.1 Paenibacillus sp. KS1
CATCTTCCGGTAGGCCGCACTTTGCCGGTAGCCTTGCTGCCAGAGGGCATAATCTTTGTACTGCAAACGCAGCGGTTCTAGTTCTTCTCCCGCATACAGCTTTGTCAATTCCTGTACCAAGATGCTTATCGAGGTGCCGTCGGACACGATATGATGCATATCGAACAGCAGCACGTGATCCGCTTCGTCCAGCCGCACCACCGTCGTCCGCAGCAGCGGCGCAACGCCAAG